>JAFUZB010000074.1 GCA_017476845.1 Clostridia bacterium | reverse complement strand
TATAAATTCTATCCCTCCAAGGAACTGCTGTTCCTGGAGATCCTGGAGGAAACCCATACGCAGGTTTACGGGATGGCCGGGCTGATGCTGTCGCAGAGCAAGGCGACAAGTCAGGCAGACCGCGCATCGGAAACCATTCTCAATGTATGCCGCCTGCTCGATGAGAGCGGCATGGTGCCCTTCATGGAGAACGATCTGCCGATTCTCCTTAGGAACCTTTCGGACGAGGAACTCAAGGCGCACTACCACGGCGATGAAGTCCATGTCCTGGAGCTTTTGCACCGCATTGCGCCCAATTCTACCGTGCCGGACGATTATGAGGCAGCCACCATCCATGCGCTGCTTCTGCTCATTGCCCATCGCTCACAGATCGGGGAGAAGTACCAGCAGGTGCTGGAGCTTCTGGTGCGCGGAACCTGCCAGCAGCTTTTCGGCGAGACGGGCAAGGATACGGCCAAGGGATAAAGGACAATCGGGGTTTGACCATGGGACTCAATCTGGACATGCTGCTATTCAGCCTAAACGGTGTGGCGCCCATTGTGCTCATCATGCTGCTCGGGTATCTCCTGCGTAGATGGGACGTACTGGACGCGCATGCGGCGGGAAAGCTCAATACGCTCGCTTACCGCGTGCTGATTCCCTGCAATCTCTTCATGAATATCTACAAGGCAGATCTGGGCGGGGTGGCGGACATGCCGCTGCTTCTGCTGTCGGTGTTAGGACATGCTGCAGTGGTTGCCTTGCTCTGCCTTATAGTACCGCGCTTTCTCCATGATGGGGCACAGCGGGGAGAATTCATTCGGGGGGTATATCGCGGAAACACCGCGATCCTTGGGATTCCGCTCATTACGAATCTCTACGGGGAGTCGGCCACCGCACTGCTCGCACTGCCCTTCTCGGTGATGCTGATTTTCTACAATGTGTCCGCACCGCTCATCCTCGCCGTCTTTTCAGGAGGGGAAAAGCCTGATCCCAGGGAGATGGCCAAGAAGGTGGTCACCAACCCCTTCCTGATTGCCTCGGTTGCCGGCGTACTCTTTTCCCTCCTGCACATTCCGCTTCCGACCTTTGTCACAAGCGCTGTCAATACGGTGGGAAGCACGGGCTCGGCCCTTGCCCTGATGGCCCTGGGTGCGGTGACCGAGATCGCGGACTTCCGCTCCAGCGGAAAGACGGCGGTGTGCGCATCGCTCCTTCGCTTGGTGCTCATCCCGCTGGTGATCCTGTCAATCGGGATCGGTCTGGGTATGCGAAAGGAGCAGCTTGCGGTGCTGGTCTGCTTCTTCTGTACGCCCACAGCCGTGGGAAGCTATGTGCTTGCACAGAATGTGACCGGGGACGGACGGCTCGCGCGTCAGATCCTGATTGTGACGACCCTTCTCTCCGTTATCACCATGTTTGTGACCCTAGCGGTGCTTCGCGCCATCGGGGTCATGTGATCTGAAGGCAGGAGGATATGGCCCATATGAAACTCGTTTCCTGGAATGTCAACGGCATCCGTGCCTGCATGGGCAAGGATTTCATGCAGTCGTTTGCACAGCTTAACGCGGACATCTTCTGCCTGCAGGAGACCAAGTGTCAGGTGGGGCAGGTGACATTGGACCTGCCCGGCTATGAGCAGTTCTGGTACAGCGCAGAGAAGAAGGGATACTCCGGCACGGCGATCTTTACGAAGGTTGCTCCGCTCTCTGTGCGCTATGGCATCGGCGTGGAGGAGTTCGACCACGAGGGCCGGGTCATTGCCCTGGAATATCCGGATTTCTGGATGGTGACGGTGTATACGCCCAATTCTCAGGACGGTTTGGCCAGGCTCCCTTATCGTATGCAGTGGGAGGAGGCTTTCCGCGGCTATCTGAAGTCGCTTGAGGCGACCCATCCGGTCATCGTCTGCGGCGACATGAATGTCGCGCATAAGGAGATCGATATCCGCCATCCCAAGACAAATATCCATAACGCAGGCTTCACCCAGGAGGAGCGCGACTACATGACAGCGCTACTTGGCAGCGGTTTTGTCGACAGCTTCCGCTATCTGTATCCCGACCGCGACAGCATCTACTCCTGGTGGTCGTACCGCTTTCATGCAAGGGAGAACAACGCCGGATGGCGCATCGACTACTTCCTTGTCTCCGATGTGCTCAAGGAGAAGATTACGGAAGCCGGGATCCACAATGAGATCTACGGATCGGACCACTGCCCGGTTTCCCTGGAGATTGCACTGTAACATGTAACAACAAATCCCCGGAACAGACTGTTCCGGGGATTTTGTGATGGACTTTATAGGGTGGTTGCGGAGACGATGCCGCGCATGTGCTGCACATGGAAGAGCAGATCCTTTTCCGGCATGGTGGAGCGCAGCTCAACCTTCGCGGAATACCGGGCGGTATCGTGTGCTTCCATGGTATGGATCTGTAGATTGACGATGTCCATCCGGTGATCCTTGAGGAAGCGGAGGACCTGGTCCAAAAAGTCCTTTTCGTTATAGAGAAGCTCCAGAGTGAACTGCGGAACATGCGTGATCTTCATACTTAGGCGGGCAAAGAGGGTTTCCGCAAGGAGCACCAGCACGGTCCCCACGATCCCGGCTTCAAAGAAGCCCGACCCGATCGCGATCCCGATGATACCTGTGGTCCAAAGGCCGGCCGCGGTGGTCAGGCCCTTGATGGAGAGCTTCTTGGTGACGATGATGGTTCCGGCACCGATAAAACCCAAGCCTGCCACAACCTGGCTTGCGATACGGGAGATATCCGAGGGCAGCTTCAGGTCGAGATAGAGGAACAGGCCGGTCATGGCGGCGGTGCAGGAGCCCAGGCACACCAGAATATGGGTGCGAAAGCCCGCCGGACGGTTTTTACTGGAACGCTCCAGGCCGATCACCGTACCGCACAGCACGCTCAAAAGGAGCTTGAGAATGGTCGCAAGGTTGGAAGTGTCACGAAAGGCGTCAAACAGACTGAGCATAGCATACCTCCGCAGCGCGTGTCGTGTCAGGAAATGAGCTCACGTACCGAGTAGACACAGGGAAGCTCGGCGATAGAAGTGAGCATGCCTGTATGGGACTGATGCTGAGGACTCAGCTGCAGGATGAAGATGGCCGAGGGGTGATGGTGCGCCGTCTCCTCGGTGCGCTCCACGTCGATATCATAGATCACGGCGTTCTCGGCCTGAATGACCTCGGTGATGCCGCTGATGTCATCTACGCCTGTGAAGGAGACGGAGAGGGTAATGTTGCGCAGCTTGCGCTTGAACCCGATCTCCATGGGCGACATGACATTGAGGATGATCTCAATGAGCACCATGACGGTGATGGAGAGGGTGTAGTACCCGGCACCGATGGCGATGCCCATACAGACGGTGGCAAACATGCCTGTTGCGGTGGTCAGTCCTGTGACCTGCTGGTGGGATACCTTGATGATCGTTCCGGCACCCAGGAAACCGATGCCGGTGATGACCTGGGCGGCGATTCGCGAGGCGTCCAGCTTGCTGCCGACCTCGACGGCAATGTCGTGCCATGGGCCTTCGAACATCTCAAACTCATAGAAGGTGATGAGCACGGACATGCATGCGCCGATGGAAATCAGGATATAGGTGCGAAGACCGGCAGCGCGCTCCTTCTTGGAGCGGCCATAGCCGATGATGCTGCCTCCCAGCACCGCCAGCGCAAGACGTACGACAACGGAGAGAAATGTAAAGTCCAGTGAGTTGCTCATGCTTTCACCTCACCGGGGGAAGGTACGACGGGTGAATACATCCGTTCCATCCTTTCAATTCGTGGCACAGTCCACAATAGGGTGAAAAAGAGGATTGAACCGATTCGGTCCGCGGTTATGTTAGCGGGGCAAAGACGAGCTGTCAAGGCCTGCAAATGCAGTAAAATCAACGTCTTGAGAAAGCTTAACGAATCGGTTACAATGAGGTCGAAAACCACATGAAAGATGAAGGTGCATCGGATGCGTTCCACAACCTATACCAAGCTGCCTCTCTCCTCGACCCTGCTTTCGCATCTCAGGACACGGTTCATCGCCTTTGACACCGAGACGACAGGGCTGGATGCCTACTATAACCGGATCATTGAGGTGGGTGCGGTCCTCTTTGAAGACGGCAAACCGGTTAAAGAGTACGGAAGCCTCGTGCACACCGTGAATTCCGTGCCCTACGAGGCGTATATGGTCAACCGGATCTCAGATGCGATGGTTCGCTCCGCACCGCCGCCCGCACAGGTCTTCTCCGCGCTCATGGACTTTTTCGGAGATGCCGTGCAGGGGAATACGATCCTTGTGGGGCACAACGCTACCTTTGACATGAAATTCCTGGATGCGGAGCTCAGACGGATGGGCAAAGCGGGCGATTTCCTCTACGCCGATACCTGCCAGCTCTCGAGAATCGTACTGCCCGCGCTCTACAGCCACACGCAGGATGCGGTTGCAAGGCATCTGGGTGTAGAGAACCGGATGAAGCATCGTGCGGTGACGGACGCGCAGACCTGCGGAGAGATTATGGTGCGGATGCTGCCGATGCTGGAGAGAAACGAAAAGATCGTCGAGCAGAAGGCGAAGGAAGCCGAAAAGCGGGCCAAATGCGTGCCGGATGAAGAGGAGCGTGCGCTGTGCTGCCAGCTTTCTGCGCGTGCAGGGGAGATCGGACGCGAACTGTACTTTCAAAAGAGCGGGAAGATCATCCAGGTGCGCGGCTATGGCCCTCTCTTTGCGATGAACCTTGCGGCCAGAAAGCCCTATCTTGTCGCCGAGCAGGAGATGCTGGAGCGGATGGAAGAGAGCCTCGAGGAAAGGGAGACACAGCCGCCCACTGCCACGGAGGCCAAGCCGTTCAGAAATCCGCTGCGCGTCTTCGTGCCCAAAGAGGCGATTCCGGAGGCGGCGCTAGAGCTGGTCATGGCAGCACTTGCCTCGGACTGTGCGCCGGAAAACTGCACGGACAGGTGGACGATTGCGCGGGAGCGGGAAACCTTTGTTCAGATCATGTAAGACACATGTAAGACAGAGATAAAGCCTTGGGAAAGCGCTACTTTCCCAAGGCTTTTCGTTAATCTTCTAGAAGGACGGAGACGGTGCAGGGGGCAAGGGTAAGGGTATCCCCTGCATCTGTACCCTTCAGGGCATCCTCGTAGGTGCCCGGCAGGGACAGCGTGACGGTCTTTCCGCTGTAATTCTCCACAAACACGTACTTTCCCCGTCTGTGCGCCGTGACGCCGTGCGGGAGGTCGGTTTCCAGGGCACGCGGAAGCTTAAGGGAACCGGAGAGGCGGGCATAGAGGGAAAGGAGGGCATCGTCGTCAAAGCGGGCGGCGAGATACCAGGCTTCGCCCTTGCCGAAGCGGTTTCGGGTGACCGCAGGGAGCCCTGCATAGAAATCGTCGGTATAGATGGCGAGAACTTCGGCGCCTTCCAGGGCCGGACGTGCACACAATCCGGTCGCGCGCCACACCTCGCCATCTGTGAAGGCTGCGTGATTGCACTCCTCGGGACTTAGCGCGTCCAGCTCAGTCTCGCGAACGCCCAGTACGTCGGTCAGGCGATAGGGAGTATCGGCGAGGAAGGCGAGGTTGGTGGCATCCGAAATACCGGAGAAGCAGGTCATGACGAGGGTGCCGCCGTTTGCCACAAAGGTGCGGAGCTTTTCTTCTATGCCGTTCATGAAAAGATAGAGCTGCGGGCAGATGACCAGGGAGTAGGAAGAAAGATCGGTACTTTCGCGCATGTCACAGAAATCGACGGGAATGCCCATTTTCCACAGCGCCCGATAGTGTGCGAGCGCCGTTCCGTGATAGTCCATCTTTCCGTTGAGTCCGACCTGGGAGTACTCCGTTGCCCAGCGGGCGCTCCAGTCATAGAGGATGCACACGCGGGCCTGCTGGACAGGGGACGCATAGAGCCCGTCCCCCAGCGTTTCCAGGGCCTTGCCGACCTCGGTGACATCGCCGAAGACACGTGTGTCATCCCGCCCATCATGGGAGACCACGGCGCCGTGGAACATTTCTGCGTTTCCGCGCCCTTTGCGCCACTGGAAATAGAGCACGGAATTGCTTCCGTGGGCGACGGCCTGCAGGGAGGACAGGAGATGCATGCCGGGCTTTTTGAGCTTATTGACGGCCTTCCAGTTGACCAGGGAAGGCGTGGATTCCATGAGGAGGAAGGGCTGACGGCGGAAGGAGCGCATGAGGTCATGGTTCATGCCGATATAGGCGGCAAGGTCCGCGTCATCCCCGCCTGTCCAAGTGGGATAGCAGTCCCAGGAGACGACATCGAGCTCCTCGCAAAGGCGGAAATAGTCGTAGTCCCAGAAGCTCTCCATAAGGTTCGCGGTGACGGGGAGATCGGGATTGACGGCCTTCACCGTATCGCGCTCCATGGCGATGAAATCGGCGCACTGCCAGGTAGAGAAACGGCGCCAGTCCAGGAGCAGGGAAAGATTGGCCATCTGTCCCCGGGGAGAGGGCGGCTCAATCTGGGACCAAGCGGTATAGCCCATGGACCAAAAGCCTGTGTACCATGCCCGGTTCAGATTATCCAGGGTACCGTAACGGTCCTTGAGCCAGGTGCGGAAGCGCTCCTGGCACAGGGGGCATCTGCAGTCGCCGGAGAATTCGTTAGAGATATGCCAGAGAATGACGTTTTCGTCGCCGGCATACCTCTCGGCCAGGGCGCGGTCGATCTTCTGTACCTTCGCGCGGTAGACCGGAGAGGAGGGACAGTGGTTATGTCTTCCGCCGAAGTGTGCGCGCTCAAAGCGGTCATTCACGCGCAGCACTTCGGGGTACTTTTCGGCCATCCAGGCGGGGCGGGCACCGCTGGGGGTGGCGAGAATCATGTGCACGCCGTGCTTTTTGAGGCGGGAATTCACCTCGTCGAGCCATGTGAAGTTATATTGGCCTTCCTCAGGTTCCAGTGTGGCCCAGGCAAAGATGCCGACGGAGACAGCGTTGACATGCGCTTTCTCCATGAGAAGGACGTCGCGCTCAAGGATATCGGGGTGATCAAGCCACTGGTCCGGGTTATAGTCGCCCCCGTGGAGAAAATGGGGGAATCGCGGTGTGAGGGACATAGGCAGCCTCCATTGGATTTGTTCAGGGTGATTTGACATCATTCGCCTTTACATGTCAAGAGGGCAAAAGTTGACATCAAGAAGCGAAAACGTATAATACGCCTCGTGCCGCTTTTGTTTATATGAAACAAAAGGGCGTAAGTTACCGGATCCGGAGGTGAAGCGTATGATCGTGGATATGCATACCCATATTGTCTATGGGGTGGACGATGGCGCAAAGGATCTGGACATGAGCCGGGCGATGCTCAAGCGAGCTGCGGAAAACGGCGTGCAGGTGATCTGCTGTACGAGTCACTCCACACCGGGCCATGCCGCGTTCCCCTGGGATGACTATCTTGCCCATCTTGAGGTGATGGGCCAGGTGATTCTGGAGGAAAAGCTCCCGCTGACACTGCTCACGGGAAGCGAGATTCTCTACACCGACGATGCCGCCGATATGGCGCGCCGCGGCGATGTCCCGACGCTGGCGGGGAAAAACGCCGTCCTGGTAGAGTTCCTTCCCATCACCGACTGGGGACAGATCACCCGCGCGGCGAGAGAGTTTTCCACCCGTGGCTTGCAGATGGTCTGCGCGCATGTGGAGCGCTATCACTGCCTGCACGAGGATATGGACAGACTCTATGAGCTCAAGGAAGAGTACGGCGTGATCCTGCAGATGAATTGTTCCACGATTTTGCGCGCCGGCGGGCTCATGGGCGATAAGTTTGCCAAGAAGGCGCTGAAATCGGGCCTCATCGACATTGCAGCCTCCGATGCCCACAATGTCACGGAGCGCGCATGCAATATCGGGCAGTGCAGAACATTCTTGCAGAAGCATTACGGTGAGGAGACCGCAAGGCGGCTGCTGGAGGATACACCACAGAGTATTTTGTTTTGAGGGAAGGTGCCAGAGGTTTGGATGAGCGGGGGAAGGCCTTTGGCTGTATTTTCTGCGAGACAGGCCATGAGCAGGAACTTTGCGACCTGATTACCTACAAGTGTCCCGATGTGATCGTGCACCCTGCAGCTTATGTGCGGCACCGGACCTTTATGGGCGTACATACCCGGGAGACGAAGGTGTTTATCCCGGGCTATGCTTTCTTCATGTGCGAAGACGATCTCTTCATTCCCCAGGAATTTCCCCGTGACAGGATCTACAAGATCCTGAAAAACGAGTTTGGTGATTGGCGCCTCATCAGCGGAGATGCGGAATTTGCCAGCATGCTCATGCGCTATGACGGAACACTGCCCTTCTCCAAGGCTTATATCGAGGACGGGTGGGTCTATCCGATTGCGGGTCCCCTCAAGGATATGGAAGAGTATGTGCGTAGAATTGACCCGCGCAACCGCTCGGGACTCATCGCCATCCGCTTTAACGGACGAGAGTTCAGGGCATGGCTGGGATACGATGTGATCGATAAGCCCCCGGGCACCATTTCGCCGCCGCATAAGCTGCGCAAGCGCGACATAGAGCGGATGGAAGAAGAGGCGGCTGAGGAAAAGCTGCGGGAAGCGGAAGAACAGGGCGCGCCGGAGCATAAGACGGCTGTGGAGAGCCTTGATGCGGAAATGGTGCCTGATGGCGCGGAAAACACCGTGGAAAGTCCCGAAACGGCACAGGTGCCTGAGGGGACGGACGATTGAACCTAAAGAAGATCCGGTTGTTGGCCGGATCTTTTTTGCGCCTGGGTGCTTAGGCATCCACATAGAAGGGCTGCATGTCCTGGAGCCGGAGAAGCATGGGATAGGCGCCCATGGCGGCTCCGGTATCAATATCCGCCCAGGTTCGGGTGAGCAGCATTTTTCCCCGGTACTGGGTGCCGTAGTAGGCGACAGGCGTGTGTCCGAAGACGGTAAAGACATCGCCGAAATAGCTGTCGGTGAGGCTTGGACGGTTCCACAGAAGATCCTCCTCGGTGTAAGCGTCCAGCGGCTTTCCGGGGGCAAAGTGTCCGAGCCCTGCGTGGGTGAGGAGAAAGGAGCGGCTCCCTGCGCGCACAAGGGCATAGCGAGGAGCGCGGGAGACAAAGCTGAATACATCCGCGGCTTCCTGAGGGTTTTACATGCGAAGGGCCCTGAGCGAGCGGAGCGTAGGCTCGGCCCCATTGTCCAGCCAGGTGGAGAGAAGGGCAAGCCGGGTCTCATCGGCGAGCGCATGCTCGGTCACGGGGTCCAAGACAAAAGCGCAGCGCAGCATCATCCGCTCGTGGTTTCCGAGGATCATGCGCACATTCCTCTGGCGCATCATCCATCTTAGGGTTGCGATCCCGCCGTCTCCGTTGCGGTCGATGACATCGCCAAGGACGATAAGCTCGTCGCGCTCGGAAAAGTCCGCTTTGGCAAGCAGCTGCTGAAGGGCTTCCGGGGGGAAACCGTGCAGGTCAGAGGTTACATAGAGCAAGCGGCAAGCTCCTCCTTTGAGGTCAGTGCATACATCATGATCGCCGCTGCAATCGCTGCGTTGAGCGATTCGGCATTCCCGTGCATGGGAAGCATGAGACGGTGCGTGCTGACCGCCTGAACCTCCGGGGAAATACCGTTGCCCTCATTGCCGATGACCAGGCAGAAGGCGTCCGGCAGGGTGGGAAGCGCTTTGAAGAAGGGATCTCCGCCCAGGACGGAGGAGAGAATGGCCATTCCGCCTTCGCGCAGTTGGGTAAGTCTTCCGGGAAGATCTTGCGTGCGCTCGCAGGGCAGGTGAAAGACCGAACCCATGGTGGCGCGAAGGACCTTGGGGGAATAGATGTCCGCGCAGGCCTCCGAGAGCAGAATACCGTCCAGCCCGGCAGCATCCGCCGTGCGTAAAATCGTCCCAACATTGCCGGGATCCTGTACGCCGTCCAGCGCGATGAGGCGATTTCCGCGAACGGTCTGGGGCACCAAGGGCATGACGGCCGCTATCCCCTGCGGGGTCTTGGTATCGCAGATCGTAGAGAGGAGGGAATCCGGCACGACGTAGGTCGGCACATCCTCGGGAAGCGGAAAGGGGAGGTCAACGTCGTCCCTAAGAATGAGGGCAAGAGGACGGTGGGAAGTGTGCAGGGCCTCAGACACGGACTTAAAACCCTCGACGAGGAAAGCGTTCTGTGTCTGCCGTCCTTTTCTGTCCTTGAGGGAGCGCCAAAGCGCGACGCGCGGATTGTGACTGCTGGTGATTCGCTCCATGCCGTCTCCTTTCAGGATACGCCGCGGAAGCCGCGGCCGATAATCTCGGAGGTGTTGGTGATGAGAAGGAAGGCCGAAGGATCGGTTGCGCGGATATATCTTCTCAGCTTGACGGCCTGGCGGCGGCTGACGACGGTCAGCAGGACCTCGCGGCCCTCATGGGTGTAAATGCCTTCGCCGTGCAGGCGTGTCGCACCGCGGTTGAGGTGCTCGATAATATACTTTTCGGTCTGCTCCGGGTGCTCGGTGATGATATGGAAGCACTTGTTGGTGTTGATGTTTTCCAGCACCAGATCGATGACCAGGGACTTGATGACGAGGCCCAGAATAGAGTACAGGCCGATCGTCATTCCAAAGGCAAAACAGGCGGCAAAGGTGATGATGCAGTCGGAGACCAAGAGGGCACGCCCGATATCCAGTGTGGTATATCGGCGCATGATCATAGCGACAATGTCGGTGCCGCCGCTGGATGCATCCACCTGAAAGAGCAGTGCGGAGCCAAGGCCCGGCAGGGCCACGGCAAAGATGAGCTCAAGGAAGGGCTGATCGGTCATGGGGCCGGACATGGGGAGGATGCGCTCCAATCCCCAGAGGGCAAAGGACTGCAGGAGGGTCACATAGGTCGTGCGGATACCGAAATCCCGCCCGATGAAGATGTACCCCACAAGGAGCAGGAAGAGGTTGATCATAAGACCAAAGGTACCCGGTGTGGAGGGAAAGTAGTGGGCAAGAATGACGGAGATACCGCTCACACCGCCGGTAGAGAAGTTATTGGTATACTTGAAAAAGTAGATACCGACCACCATCAGGAGGGTGCCGGCCGTCATGATCAGGTAATCGTGTGCGGTCTTACGGATATCGTGCATGGTCTGCCTCCGGAATGTATGTCTTAGGGGACGGTTATTTGCCGACACAGAACTCGGAGAATACACGGTCAAGGAGGGTCTCCTCGACATTGTCGCCCGTGATTTCGGCAAGGGCTGCCTGCGCGCGGTCAAGATCGAGCGTGCACAGGTCCAGCGAGGTCTCACGAAGCGTCCTCTCGGCGTCCCTTAGGGCCGCTGCCGCGCGCCTTGCCGCATCCAGGTGCCTTCCCTGGGTGATGGCCAAGCGATCGGAGACCTTGGCGCGGGAGACGAGAAAGTCGCGAAGAACAGAGAGTGTCTCCGGGCTATGCGCCGAGAGCGTGAGGATGGGAAAACCCTTAGGAAGGGTGTCTTCACGGAAGGCAGGCGCAAGGTCGGACTTATTGAGAACGACGGCGAGCGGACAATCGGAGAGCTCGGTAAGGAGCACCCTGTCCTCCTCTGTCAGCGGGGAGGAAACGTCCAGCACCAGAAGGACAAGGTCCGCTTCCATGGCTGCGCGCCTTGCGCGGGTGACGCCGACGGTCTCCACCGGGTCATCGGTTTCCCGCATGCCGGCCGTGTCGATGAGGCGGATGAGGCAGCCCTCCGGGCTGATTTCCCCTTCGACAAGATCGCGCGTGGTGCCGGGAAGCGAGGTGACAATCGCGCGCTCCTCGCCCAAAAGGGCATTGAGCAGGCTGGACTTGCCCACATTGGGCCGGCCGCAGAGGGCGACGGTGAGTCCGTTTCGGAGAATACGGACCGCGCGCTCATCACAGGCCGCCTCAAGCTTTTGCGCCAGGGCAAGCATGCGGGGGGAGAGGTCGGAGGCGGCTTCCTCCTCGCTGATCTCCTCGGGGTAGTCGATGGCGGCTGCGATACCGGCCTGAATGGCGTAGAGGGCATCGGATGCCTCGCGGATGAAGGCGGAGGTCCCGCCCTCCAGCTGGCTGACCGCGGCGCGTCTGGCCTGTTCCCCGCGGGCGGAGATCAGCTGCATGACGGCCTCGGCTTGGCTGAGATCGATGCGGCCGTTCAGGAAGGCTCGGCGCGTGAACTCGCCGGGCTCGGCCAGGCGGCACCCGTGCTTGAGACACAACTTGAGCACCCGGGATGCGACGGCGAACCCGCCGTGGACCTGGATCTCGGCCACATCCTCTCGGGTATAGGTCGCGGGGGCGAGCATGAGGACGGCCATGGCCTCGTCAATGCACTCCGCATCCTCCATGACGTGACCGTAGCAGAGCCGATGGTCGGGAAAGGCCTCGGGCGCTTTTCCGGGACGGCGAAAAATGCGGGAGAGCACTTCCTGGCTTCTCTCGCCGGAGATCCGTACGATGGCGATGCCGCCCTCGCCCGGGGAGGTCGCGATGGCGGCGATGGTTTCAGCCATGCAATCGTCCTTTCGTGGCCGGTGCCCGACAGGGCACCGGATGGAATTGGTTGAAGAAAAGTATACGGATGCGTGCGGGAATCGTCAATTGTGAAAAGAAGGGGCGAGAGAGTACATTTGCGAGATTGTTTTCAAATCATTCACATCCTGCCCACATCTTTTGTCTATAATGCCGCTGTCACGTTCTTTGGCGTGCGGGGAGGGAATACGGTATGGTCAATGTGCAGGATGTCAGCAAAAACTACGGAAAGAACCGGGGAGTGGAGGCGGTCTCCTTCCACTGTCCCGCCCATGCGACGGTAGGCCTGCTTGGCGTTAACGGTGCGGGGAAGACCACGCTCCTCAATATCCTCACGGGATGCATGCCGATGGACCAGGGTAGCGTCACCGTCGACGGCATGGACCTCATGCGTTACCCTTCGGCCTGCAGACGCAGGATAGGGTACCTTCCTGAGCGACCGCCGCTCTATGACGAAATGACCGTACGGGATTACCTGGCCTTTGTCTCCCGCCTTCGCGAGGTGGAAAGCCGGGGAATCGCGCGCCATGTGGAGAATATCATGGAGCTGTGTGCACTCACAGAAGTACGGGACCGGCTCCTCGGGCACCTTTCCAAGGGCTACCGCCAGAGAGTGGGGATCGCGCAGGCGCTGTGCGGGGATCCGCCGCTTCTGGTCCTGGATGAGCCGACGGTGGGACTGGACCCGAGGCAGGTGGTGGAGATGCGCAGTCTCATCCATCTCCTTGGCGAGGACCACACTATTCTCTTTTCCTCGCATATTCTCTCCGAGGTACAGGCACTCTGTTCCCGGGTGATCATCCTCCATGAGGGCAAGGTAAGATATGAGGGCAGTGTGCGCGAAGAGGACAGCGGGAACAAGGAGCGTGCGCGGTGCGTGAGTCTCCGGCTTTCCGTGCAGGGGAGTGAGCGTGAGGTGCTCTCGGCGCTTCGGGACACTCCCGGGTACCGGCGGGCGAAGGCGCTGGAAAAAAGGGAGGACGGTTTTACGGAGTGTGAGCTGCTGCTGGATTCCATTGAGCAGCCCGAGGTGGCACTCTTTCGCCTGCTTGCGGCGAGGGATCTGCCCATCAAGCGGATGGAAAGACAGTCGGACACCCTGGAGGCGCTGTTTCTGCGCGTGACGAGCGGGGAGGAAGCGGAATGATTGCAATCTGGCGCAGGGAACTGCAGGGTTACTTCTATACACCGGTAGCCTACGTTTACCTCTTTGTCTTTCTTCTGATTTCATCGATCCTCTTTTCCCTGCAGATTCTCTCGCAGCGCTCGGGGGACCTGCTGACCTTTTTGGGGCAGATGAGCTACCTGTGGATGCTCCTCTCTCCGATTCTGACGATGCGGCTTTTTGCCGAGGAAAAACAGAAGCAGACCGACCGGCTGCTCTATTCCAGTCCGGTGCCTCTTTCGGGCATCGTGCTGGGAAAATTCCTCTCGGCTCTCTCGGTGATGCTCCTGACCGTGCTTCTGACCCTCGTCTATGTGGGGATCGTTGCAATGTACGGTACGGTCTATCCCGGGGAAATCCTGACCGGATATCTGGGGTTTGTGCTGCAGGGCACGGCGTTTCTTGCCATTGACCTCTACATGTCCTCCAGGGCATCGAACCTTGTGACCGCAGCCCTCTATGCCTTTGCGGCAAATTTTGTGCTGTGGATGCTGGATATGCTCTCAAGCGCCGCTCCCGCAAGGCTCAGTCGGGTGTTGGACTTTATCAGCCTCTATACGCGCAATGAGCCCTTCCTCATGGGCCAATTGTCCTTTGCCTCCGTGATCTTCGATTTGGCCGTGACGGTCCTCTTTGTCCTCATGACCATGCTGGGCATGGACCGAAACAGAAGGCGGGGTGGCTAAAGTGAAAAGGTGGAAACAGATCCTTGCCCTGTGTCTTCTCGCCGCCATGCTCACCGGCGTCTGTCTTCTGGCTGACGGATTGGAGATGCGCTACGGTCTTAGGCGCGACCACTCGTTCAATCAGGTGACAACGCAGTCCGAGACCACCCTGGAGGTGCTCTCGGAGCTTAAGCACCCCGTCCATATTTACGCGGCCTATGCCCGGGGATCGGAGGACGGCCCGCTGATGGAACTCTTGGCCAGGTATGCGAGCGCCTCGGCGCTTGTGACCTACGAGCAGGTGGATTTGAGCCTGAATCCGGGGCTTCTCACGCGCTTTCGCACGGCGACCTCCTCGGACAATGTCATTACCAACGATTCCCTGATTGTCACCTGCGAGGAGACGGGGCGCTTCCGCGTGCTGGACGCGACGGACTTTTACACCCTGGGCTACAACCTGGAGGAGGGCGTCTATGAGATCGCCGGGCTATCCTATGAGGGCGCGCTGACAGGCGCGATCCGCTATGTCTCCCTGGATGAGATCCCGCGCGTTGTGATGCTCCAGGGCCACGGCGAATTGGACGCGGACGGTACGGGCGTGCTGGCGGACCTTTTGAGCAGCAACAACTTTGAGGTGGTGTATGCCTCGCTTGCGGGCGGGGAGACGGCGCTGGATCCGGAAAATGACGTGCTCTTTATCCTCTCCCCGGTGCGCGATCTCATGGAGACGGAGCTGGAGCAGATCCGTACCTTTGCGGGAGAGGGCGGCAGTCTCTTCTTTACCTGCGACTATACCGATCCTGTGGAAAACATGCCGGGCTTTGCTTCGCTCATGCGCGCCTACGGCTTTGTTCCGCGCGACGGGATTGTCATTGCCTCGGAGGCGGAGCCGTCCAGCTACTACGGGGATTACCAGATTTATCTCCTGCCCATCATGCAGGGGACGGAGATCACGGCGGACCTGGTGGCCTCCGGCAGCAGCACCCTGCTTCTGGCCGGAAGCCGCGCCTTTGAGACGCCGGAAAAGACGGACCGGGAGATGACGGTATGGACCGTCCTGACCTCGGGGAGTCGGGCGTACCTTCGGAGCCTTGAGGGGGATCTTTCCACGCTGGATCAGCAGCCGGAGGATGCCATGGGGCCTTTCCCGCTGTCCCTTCAGTCGGAGCGGATCACCCAGAGCGGGGATGTCTCGCGTGCCTTTATCCTTGGGTGCTCGACCCTGCTTACAAGCAGCGAGGTCTACGCGATGACCGATGCCCAGGAGTTCATCGTGCGCGCCTGCGAGTATCTCTCGGGGCGGGAGAATACCGACCTTGCGATCCTGGCGCGGCAGGCCGTTCGCCCGGCCCTGAAGGCGACATCGCTCACATTGGGCGCTCTTCTGATTGTGCTTTTGCCCCTCGGCGTGCTGCTTGTCAGCATGGCTATTCTCATTCCACGCTACAGGAAACACTGAGTCAAGGCTTGCGCCGGGACTTCCTCTATGCTAAAATGGACATAGCAAACAGGCGGGGGAGCCTGTGACAACTGCATAGTCCGGTGTTTTCTCCGCATGGGAATTAAGGAGGTTTTGAGGATGGCAAAGACAAACATGGTCATTACGATCGGCAGGCAGTATGGTTCCGGCGGACGCGAGGTCGGCAGGCGGCTTGCGAGGTGTCTGGAAATTCCTTACTATGACAAGGAACTCCTCGCAGAGGCCTCCAAGGACAGCGGTATCTGTGAAGAGCTCTTCGAGGATCACGATGAAAAGCCCACGCGCTCTTTCCTCTATTCGTTGGTGACGGGGGTGCAGACGCACGGCACGCCCTCGACGATGTACATGGATATGCCGCTCAACCACAGGATCTTCCTGGCGCAGTTCGACACGATCCGCCGTCTGGCCGGGCAGGGGCCCTGCGTTGTGGTCGGCAGGTGCGCGGACTATGTGCTGCGCGATGACAAGAACGTCGTCAACGTCTTCCTCAAGGCGGACATGGAACACCGCAAGGAGCGCGCCATCGAGCGCGGCGCGGATATTGCCCGTGCGGAGGAGGTCGTCAAGCGCCACGACAAGGAGAGGGCAGCCTACTACAACTATTACGCCACCACCAACTGGGGCGATGTCAACAACTATGATCTCTGCCTGGACACCGGACGCATCGGATACGACGGTGCGGTGGAGATGATCTGTGAGTATGTGCAGCGCAGGGAAGCGCTGCTCGGAGGAAAATAATGCGGTTTCGGACCCTTGTGGCAGCGGTACTTCTCTTATGTGTGTTCTCCTCGGCGCAGGCACTGACCTTCCCGGAGGAAGGGGCGGGGGTGGAGGCGCTCCAAAGGTATATAGAGAGCGTTAACCTCGCTCTGGATAGCCTCGGCGCGCAGGAGATCAACTCCCTCTTTGAGTGCTATGCCTCCTTTGCGAGCCTTGGCGTCACGGCCATCGCGGGCGCGGACGAGGCGGAAAGCAATGAGATCGACATCACGCTGGGTGCTTTCGGGCCTGAGTGGCTTGAGGTGAGCGTGACGGACACGACGGTGTTTGCGGGCCTTTGCGCCGCGCTCACGGCCGCAGCGGCGGGGGATACAGAGAATGTCAAAAGCTATCTCAAGGATCCGGAGGCCTATGTCAAACGGGTGCAGCAGAGCCCGATGAACTCCTTTTCGGACAACATCGTCCTGGAGCGGGGCGAGAGTGTGCGTACCTACTTTGTCTACGAGCCCAACGCCTTTGGCGACGGGAGGAGCTGGCTGAGCATGACGCTGGTGTTCCCGCGGGAGGGCGCGCTCTATTCGGGCGTGGTACAGACACCGGTCCCGACGCAGGCAGTGCTTTCCGAGCGGGACGGCTCGGACGATGACGGAGACTACGCCCCCTATGACGACGGAACCCATCTGGAGATTTTCCTGACGCCGACCCCAGAGCCGGACTCGGCTGCGGGCGAGGAGTTCAGATAGGCAAAACCCCGAAAGCTTATGCTTTCGGGGTTTTGTGTGCGTTGGATGGGGTTACTTGAGCGCGGCGGCAGTCTTCTCCAGGAAGAGCCTTGCGGCTTCCGCATTGTCGGGCACAGTATCCTCCAGCGTCATGGGAAGATCCTTCTTAGCGGCAAAGCGCATGAGGCTGGTATAGTCCAGAATGCCCGTTCCGCAGGCGCGGGAAACCGGCATCAGGTCGGTAAGACCCGGATGGGGAAGGATATCCTTCATATGGAGCACCAGGATCTTGTCGCCGAAGCGGCGGATACTCTCCGCAATGATCTCCTCCACCTGAGGATAATTCTCCGGTGTGAGGAGATTGACGGTATCCAGAATGATACGCAGCTGCTCGGAGGGGATCGCCTCCAGCACGCGCTGGGCGCGCTCGGGGGTGGATACGATATGCCGGCACACAGGTTCGATCGCAAGCGGCACACCGACTCTCTCCGCATACGCTACGACCGGCCGCACACGCTCGATAAACAGCTCCAGCGCTTCGTCCGTCCAGCAGGCAGGCTCGGTTTTGTAGCCCGTATTGGGCGCGCCGGTCTCGGTGCCCACACATGTGGCGCCGATTTTAGCGGCAAAGGCGAGGTGGGCATTGTAGATATCCACGGTGTGGCGATAGGCGTCCAGATCCGGGGTAGCCAGATTCAGATAGCAGCCGAGCACGGCGCAGGAAAGGCCGTAGCGCGAAAGCAGCTCTTTGACCTCGCCGGCCAGCTTATCGGTGAGAAGGGCGGGGGCATCGTCCATGGAAAATCCCGGAATGGTTTTCTGCAGGGCGAGATGGACGCAGGTGAAGCCCTGGGCGCGTGCGCTTTGCAGATGCTCTTCCAGGGTCTGTCCGGAGGTGTCGTGCAGACGGATACCGATATGCATATGCGTCAACCTTTCTGTTTGTCTTTGGACTTTCTCTCAGGCCAAGTATAGGCGCAAAGATGCGCCAAAGCAAGAGGAATCGGGAAGGAAATGTCGAAGTCAAGAAAGGATGAGGAGGTGAGAAGATGAGCAGCAGGCGGAAGTTTCTGCACGAGATGGATCGCGAGGAAGTATTCAATGTCGGAAAGAGGCTCATGCTTTTCCTTACCGAAGAGGACGACGAGGCAACGCTGCCTACCGAGCAGATGATCGAACGCATCGAAAGCTTCTATGACGAGGTTCCCCCGGAGGAGTTTAGAAGACTTCTCGGCCACCGAAATATCCAGACGCTGCAGAAGATGCAAGGCAGGCTGAAAAAGCATGGCTATGTGCTGCAGCTGGCGGGATTGGGCGAGGATATGGTGACACTCTTTACCGATCTGTGGGCAATGGGTCTGGCCAGGGGAAAAACGCCGGAGCTTGCCAATGACCGGTTCTCCTATGTGTTTCCCCTGAACGGTGAGGACAGGGACTTCACCGTGTGCTTTGATCCCTATCCCTTCTCGCGCATCAAGGGCATTTCGGAAGACGAGATGCGGCATCTGGAGAGTGAGGAATCCTTCTTCTCCCTGATTCACGGGTATCTCTTGGTCTGGGGCATTGCGCCCCTGGATGTGCTCCTGGAGAGCATCTCCTCGCGCTATGTTCAGCTAGATGAGGTGACGGGGCGGCGGATCGTGATGGATATCATAGGAACACGCCTTGGGATGAACAGCATCCTTGAGGATGAGGACGGCCAGGTGCTGCTGCGTGCCCGCGAGGCCTATGGGTGCGAAAGTGTGGCCAATGCACTGCACACCCACCTGTGGGATGCGCTACCCTACTATGAGCCGGACACGGACGAGCTCAACTGTGCCCTCAATTACTATTCTGCGGACCTGGACCGGGGGGAATACTACTATATCAACTATGTGGATACCAGCAAGAAAGCCCCGCCCTTTGTTAAGCCTGAGGAAGAGGGCGGAGCGGACTGGGAAACGCTTTGCAGAAGACATCTTATGGCCTCGGAGAACGGGCCGGACATGTATGCCAGGTTGACCCTGGCGCAGAGCATGACGCTGGAGGGCAGGACGATTGACGCCATGGCGCTTCTCATGTACAATCTTCAAAGGTATGAGGAAAAAGACCAGAAGCTGTTTGAGAGGCTCTGCCGGGAGCTGGTGGATAACTGGCCGCAATGGCGCTACAAGGGCTGGACCTATGCGGAGGTCTTTGACACAACAGAACTGACCGACCGTGCACGCACCTCAATTCTGGACGCATGCACGGCATCCGAAACCAGGGAGCCGTCCTTTCGGGACATGTGCCCCTGCGGTTCTGGCAAGCTCTACGGACACTGTCACGCAAGAGCACAATAACGCTGTTACGGGCGCGCGCCCGGGAATAGATACTAGCAAAAAGGAAGGAGTTTTTCGTATGGCTATGGTAGATGTGGAGAAGGTATACCAGCAATGGCTCAAGGATTTCGCGGATGATCCGGAGACTGTGGAGGATCTTCAGGCGATTGCAGACAATCCCGCGGAGATTCAGGACAGGTTCTACACCGGGCTTTCCTTCGGCACAGCGGGTATGCGCGGTGTTCTCGGCAGCGGTACCAACCGTATGAACAAGTACAATGTCCGTCGCGCGACCAAGGGTCTGGCACAGTACCTGATGCAGGATCCCGAGAATGCCAAGCGCGGCGTAGTGATTGCCTACGACTCGCGCCGTTTCTCTGCGGAGTTTGCGAAGGATACCGCGCTGGTGCTTGCCGCCAACGGCGTTCCCGCCTTCCTTTTTGATGCCCTTCGCCCCGTTCCGATTCTCTCCTACGCCGTGCGCCATCTTAATGCCGCCGGCGGCGTAGTTGTCACCGCTAGCCACAATCCCCCGCAGTACAACGGCTACAAGGTCTACGGGGATGACGGCGCGCAGCTCGGACCGGAGGCTGCGGATGCCGTGACCGGATATATCAATGCGCTGTCCTACCTTGAGGCGGTTCCCATGGATGAGGAGGAAGCCAAGGCCAAAGGGCTGCTGAAGATCATCGGCGACAAGGAAGTCGACGATGACTATATGCAGGAGATCAAGACGCTGTGCATCCAGCCCGAGATGCTCGCCACGGAGGGCGACAAGCTGTCCATCGTCTATACGCCCCTGCACGGCTCAGGCAATGTGCCGGTGCGCCGCATGCTCAAGGAAATCGGCATCACCAAGGTGGCTGTCGTGCCCGAACAGGAGCTGCCCGATCCCAATTTCTCCACCCTCAAGGTCCCCAATCCCGAGGATCCGGCGGCCTTCGTGCTGGCGGAAAAGCTGGCCGACCAGGTAGGCGCCAACGTTATCTTTGCCACCGACCCCGACTGTGACCGTCTGGGCCTGGCCGTGCGCGGACACGACGGCGTGTTCCATCTCCTCACCGGCAATCAGATCGGCTGTGTGCTCTTGGAATACATTCTCTCCACCAAGAAAAAGCAGGGCAAGCTTCCCGCAAACGGTGCCGCGGTCAAGTCGATCGTCTCCACGTCCCTGGCCAACCGTATCTGCGAGGACTACGGCATCACGATGTATGAGACCCTGACGGGCTTCAAGTTCATCGGCGAAAAGATCCAGCAGTTCCAGGATACCGGAAGCCATACCTTCCTGTTTGGCTTTGAGGAGAGCTACGGTTTCCTGTCATCCACCTTTGTGCGCGACAAGGACGGCGTCAATGCCTCCCTGCTTGTCTCCGAGGTCGCTGCAGCCTGCGAAGCCGAGGGCATTACCCTCTACGACCGGATTCAGTCGATCTTCGCCAAGTACGGCTACTATGTGGAGAAGGTTGTCTCCAAGACCCTGCCCGGCATGGACGGTCTGAGCCGCATGAAGACGATCATGAAGGAGCTGCGCGAGAATCCGCCCAAGACCCTGGCCGGACTCAAGGTGACCGCCGTGCGCGATTACCTGGCCCATACACGGGTGAGCGACGCGGGCACGGAAACCATCGACCTGCCCTCCTCTGACGTGCTCTACTATGAGCTGGAAGGCGGCAACTGGGTGTGCGTACGCCCCTCCGGCACGGAGCCCAAGATCAAGCTCTATGTCAACTCCAATGCCAAAGTACAGAGCGATGCGGAATCCCTGAACGAAAAGCTTCGCGAGGATGCCGAAAAGCTGCTTGCATAAAAGACAAACTGAAGCGGCC
>JAFUZB010000073.1 GCA_017476845.1 Clostridia bacterium | reverse complement strand
GCGCAGCCGCATGAGCTCCGACGTTCGCATCTCGTGCATCACCGCAAAGCTTTTCCACACCTTCCAGAAGGCATCCTGGATATCTGCCCACTCCACAAGCACCGCAGGCACCCATTCCGGGAAAACGTATACCGGCGCGAGAATCAGATTCATCAGGAGGACGAAGAGTCCCGCAATCATGGCAATACAGACAATATACAGTAGCACAGTACCTACAATGCCCGGAAGCAGCTGCAAAGCATACCGTTCTTTGAGTCTCTCTCTGAGCTTCTTTACCGAGAGCAGGACACGTCCCACAAGGATACGGGAAAGGCGCAAAAGGAGCACAATGCCTGCAAGAAAGAGCAAAACGCGCAGCCACAACCATGCACCCATCTGCTCTTTCTCCAGATCGATAAAGGTGCCTCCCGGAAAAAGGTTGGTCAGGGTCGACTGGAACATGACGCCCGCCCCGGTCCCGGGGATCGGGGCAGCACTGATGAGCACAGCGTCCAGCGCATAGTCATCCTTCACGATCGCACTCAGCGGGATGTATGCGGCATAGTCCAGACTGTCACCGACCTGACGGGTGTGCCTTAAGATGCCGATCACACGGTACGTCTCCCCGCCGAGATTCACCATCCTGTCAATAGGATCTGCGATACGGAAAAGGCTGAGCGCCAGCCCCTCATCCAGGAGAATAACTCTGTCGCCGTCCGTCAGTTCCTCCGGATAGATCAGGCGGCCGAAACGGGGAATCAGATTGCGGAGCGCTTCCCCCTGCGCTCCCAAAAGCGTCAGCCGCGCCTGCACGGAGGTATCGCCTGTCACTGTCGCTTTCTCCACAATGCCGTCAAGAGAATAGCTTCGGATGACTCCTTCCCAGTTCTCTGCGCTGTCCGCAAGGCGCGCTGTCATGTCCGTCAGCGTTCGGTTGGTTGTCCGTACCGTTTCCCCCGTCACTTCTGTCGTGGGCGCAGGCGCTGTGAAGATATATTGCAGCTGTTTGGGAATCGCGTCGATGGCAAGAAAGCACCACACCAGCACAGATGCGCTTAGGATCAGCAGAAAAACCTGGCCTTTGGTTATATGCCTCATTTCACTTCACATACTCCATGACACTCTGTCCGTCCGACAGTGCGCGGTCCTCTCGGTCTGCGACCTGCTGATAGGTCAGATCATCCGAAAGCGAGACCGACTTGTCGGAGCGCTCAATCACCGTCACATTGGTCTTGACGACCTTCATGCTGCTTGCACTCATGAATCCGCCGTAGCTTTGCTGAATGAGATAGACATAGTCATTGCCTTCGCCCTCATTGCGAACCGCACTCGGAGGCAGCAGCGTCGTTGCACTCTTGGCCTTGTAGGTGATGTTGATGTCGACGCCATTCTCGCCCATCAGCTTGCGTACGCCGCTGGATGAGGAGAGATAGGTTTCCGGAAGGACCAGATACAGATACTTGACGCCGTCCTTGTCGACCTCTGTCTTCTCTACCGTGGTTTTTTCCGTCGTATACTCATCCACCACGATCTCCGCTTTAGTCCCATCCGTAATCGTGCGCTTCATATCATTGCTCAGGGGAATCCGCAGTGTCGGCGTGCTGTCCTCCTTGGACATCACATACGCCGCTTTGACACCGTCATAGGTGTCACCCGCTTTTAGGGGAAGGGTCACAATATAGCCGTCATGGTCTGCCGTGAGCTTCTGCAGCGCAATCGCCCGTGCGCTCAGCTCCGCCATGTCCTCGCTTGCCGCATTCATGGCTTCGATCGCTTCGTCACGGGCACGGATGTACTCAAACACATCACTGCTCACGCGCAGCTTTCGGTCCTCGAGAATGGCGAAAAAGGCGCTGTAGGCTTCATCGTAGGCATTCTTTGCTGCCACAGCCAGGGAGGCCGCCTTTGTGATCTCCTCAGGCACTTCCTCTCCCAGTGCCGCCAGCTGTTTGCGCCACATGCTGATATCGCTGGCGAGCGTGATCCCCTTGCCCGCTGCGGAAGTTCTGGCCGCAGCGGCTAGCTTGGTCATGTCCTCCTGACTGTCCAGCATAGCGTTGTAGAGCTCGTTTTGCCGGGATTCCTTGGAAGATCCGCGGTTCTTGATGTCCAGATCCAAGAGTGTCTTATTCTTCTCATCGTATGCTGCCTGCAGCTTCTTCATGTCCTCCTCCAGAGAGGGAAGCTCACAGGTATAGATCGGATCCCCTTTGCTGACCTTCTGTCCTTCCTTGACGAGAACCTTTTTGATCAGCACATTGCTCTTCTGGGCATCCTTAAAGAGGATTTCTTCAGTTTCCGGAAAGCTGATGGCTCCCTTGAATGTCATCTTCTGTTCCAGTCTGCCGCTCGTCGCCGTCACAATCTGTACCTTGGGCGTGGTAATGGTCAGCACGGTGCGCGCAAAGAACATGCACACGCAGACCACCACTGCGAGCGTTACGAGGCCACGGATCGCAATCCGTTTGAGTTTCATGTATAGCTAACCTCCAGCCTATCTTCCGTTATGCCGCGTCTGAGATCACTTCAGTTCGCTGAGCTGGATACCCGCGACGATATCCTCCTGGAAGAAGAAATAGACAAACAGTGCCGGCAGAATATAGAGTGCAGAGCCCGCAAAGGCGACATCGGCGCGCTCTGTCGAGATCTGATTAAACATGACAGAGAGCGGCTGCAGCGCCTGCTTGTTGGCCAGGTAGACCAAGGGCTGCTCCACCATATTCCAGGTGTCAGCAAACGAGAGTGCTGCCGCAGCCCCGATGATTGGCCGGCACACCGGCAGAATCACATGCAGAAAGCCGCGGATCGGGCCTACGCCGTCCACCATTCCCGCCTCCAGCAGCTCATTGGGGATGCCCACCATGAACTGCCGAAGAAGAAAGATGTAGAAAGGCGAAAAACACATGGGCAATATGACGGCCCACACCGTGTCCATGATGCCCATCCAGCGAAGCATCATCACCGACGGTGCCATCGTCACCTGAAAGGGCAGGATCATCAAAATCAGGATCAGAAAGAACAGGGCATCCCGTCCCTTAAAGGTAAACCGGCTCAGGCAGTAGCTCGTCAGCGGAATCACCAGTGCCTGTCCCAAAAGAATCGCGCCGGTATACATGGCCGAATTACAGAAGAGCTTAAGATAGGTCGGCTCTTCGATAAAGATCTTGTAGTACTGCCGAAGGGAAAACTGGGCCGGAGAATAAAGAATCTCCATCCAGTGCGTCTGATCATAGTTTCCTCTTCCCTTAAGGTACGTCTCGATCTCCCCTTTGGGAAAAAAGGAGTAGAGGAAGGTAAAGACCATGGGAATCAGGATCAGGATGCACAGGATCGATACCATCAGGAAGGAGAACTTTCCGGCAATGCTCAGCTGCCCTTCGCGGCGGTGCATTCTGTGTCGTGTCATCTTCTCCCCTCACCTTTCATCCGGGGAACGCACGGCCTTGCTTGCATACATCATAGCAAACAGCACCATCACGCCCACCGCAAACAGATAGGCCGCCGTCGTCACATCCTGGTACTCCAGCTTAGCAAACTTGTTGTTCATGTAGTGCTGCAGGGTATAGACCGCCTCGGTCGGATAGGCGCCGCCGATAAAGTAGACCTCCTTGAAGATCTTAAAGGCGTTCACCCAGGCCAGCACAAACACAAGAAAGGCCGTGGGCAGGATCTGCGGCAGCGTGATGCGAAAGGCCTGCGTCCACCATCCAGCCCCCTCCAGGGAGGCATACTCATAGAGGGAGGGATGCACGGCCGCAAGGGCAGATGAAAAGAGCACCACCGAAAAGCCCAGATTCTTCCAGATGTAGAGCAGAACGATCGGGAAGCGCAGCGCATCCCCTTCCAGCCATAGCTGTCTTTCAAAGCCAAGCTGCACCACCAGACGGTTGATCACGCCGCCGTAATCAAACATGAGCAGCCAGATCAGAAGCATCGCAGAGCTTGGCATGAGATAGGGCAGAAGAAGCACATTGCGGAACATCACCGAGTGGTCCTTGAGACTCTTGAGCATGGCCGAGAGAAGGAAGGCCAGAAGCCAGATCACCGGGGCACACATGAGTGAAAGCTCCCATGTGTTTCTCAGTCCCAGCTGGAACATCTTGTTGTTCAGCACCCGCTCGTAGTTGGCCAATCCTACAAAATTACTTTCAAACGTGCCGTCCATCAGGGAGTAGTAGATCCCCCCGAAGAACGGCACGATATAGAAAGCAAGAATGCCAGCCAGCCCCGGCAGGAGCAGTAGATAGACAATCTTCTTTTTATGAAACAAAGGTAAGCCTCCCGGCTTATTCGTCTTCAAGCTGCATCATGCGCAGCTTGCCATCCGCTTCACGAATGAACTGGTCGAGCGTCATCTGTCCGGCACTCAGACGGCCCACGAGCGTGGAAAGCTCGGTGTTCGCGTCATTTTCCGTGCTGGTAAGGAAGGTGCGCTGGGCAACACGCATGATCGGCGCAATCTCCTCCTGGTACCATTTCAGATGCGCTTCCGAGACCGTATAGCGCATTTCCGACTCCAGATTCTGCATGGCATTGGTCAAATAGTCAAGGCTTTCTTTCAGACTCTCGACATCGTCATCCTCCGCGGGATTGGCCAGGCGCTGCTCTGTGAGCTCAAGGGCCTGCTTGTAGTTCTCCACGATCAGGTCATAATCCGGATTCAGCAGCGGCTCTGTCATGTCCGCACATAGCAGATACTCCGTCCTCGTCCCCTTGATGGATTCAACCAAGCACTCCAGATACTTCAGAGCATCCTGCTTATGGGTGGAATAGGGATTGATGAAAACCACACTCAAATACACATAGGTATATGCGGGAGAGTCCGCCGTCAGGGCCAGCGGAATCGTGTTGTCGGAAACGCCACTCACTGATCCTTCAAATCTTCCGACTATAGTATTGTTGAACTCCATAAGAGAACGGAGCATGTAGTAGGCATCCCAGGCTTCCTCGTCATAACCGTCCTCTTCACTGTTCGGAGCCGACTGCAGATTATCCGTATGTATGCTCTCAATCGCTTCCATGATTTCCCTGAACATGGGGGCAGAGAAGCTGATCATCTCCCCCTCTGCTCTGCAGTAATTCACATAGCGCCGGATAAGGTCGTACGTAAGCTCCTGTTTCAGGTCGCCGTACACCTGCAAGGGCAGCACATCGGGATAATCCTCTGCGTAGTCATCGTTCCACATGGTGATGAACCGGCACAGATCCAGGAAGTTGGTGGGCATATCATCCTCTGTGAGCCCAACCTCCTCCATGATTTCTCCATGGTATGTCAGCCCGTCATAGGAGTAGACACTGTAGGGCAGTGCCACCACCTGATCCCTGTACATGCCCTCGGATGCGAACACCGGATATTCGCGCTTGACAAAGTCCACAATGGTCTGGCTTGCGCTGAGCGGTTCGCAGTAACCCTTGTCGCGTACAGCGTTAAACTGGGAGTAGCTGATCTGCATGCCGATAATGTCCATATCCCCGTTCTTCATGCCTTCCAGAAGCTTCTCCGAGGTATCGTACCAAGTCTCTGACCGATACACCGGCACATCCGGCTCCTCGCGGGCAAAGAAACGCTGGGCATCCGAATTGTAGAATCCGCTCGTTGTCACCTGACGGTCCGTGTTGAAATCCCGGGAGACGTCACGCAGAAAAGCACCCTGCCAGCTAGTAATAAGGATGCGGTCATCCATCGGAATCATCGAAGCCTGGTCATACACGTCGTTGACAAGGAAACCAACCTGGGAGAATTTGCCGTCTTCTCCCAGTGTCATGAGTTTGGTCCCGATGGAGTACACAATCGCGTCCAGTGACGGCTGATACACCATGTTGGAGACATAGGCGTCATCCGGCATGGTTTCTATCTCTTCCATCTTTCCATTTGCCAGGTCCAGTGTCACCAGCGTATACGGTGCCAGTTTCTCATTCACGGGATCCCATGCGTTTGCCTCATCACGGTACATCGCATAGATCTCTCTGTCTTTGCCCTCTGTCACAACACTGATATTAGGAAACTCCGCGCGGCTGACCGATCCGTCCGAAAAGGAGATCGTGTACACGTACAGAATCTGCCAGCCGTCATCGCTCCAGCCCGGGACCCCCGCCCGGAGAACCCCGTCCTTGGCGCTGACAAACCGGGTATCCCCCAGATAAAGATCTGCCTCTTCTCCGTAGAAGTGAGACGGATCGATCTTCCCGCTCTCCGTGCCTACAGGAACATCCGTATAGACAAGGGTGCCGTTTTCCTCGCGAATCGTGAAGAGCTGTCCCGTATATAGGTTGAGCGAGGCAAGCTCATCTTCGTAGGCAAACAGCCAGGAGGGCAGATAAGTGGCATCCACATCCGGATAGAATTTCTCAAAGTACTCTTTGCCCCCGTACATGGTGCTCAAATAGAGCCCATCCTGCACGCAGACCGCATCTTCCATGCCCTCCTGCCATTTGTAGAGGCCATAATTGTTTCCATTCTGGACCATAAACCAGACCGTGTCTCCCACCTTCGCAGTCGACTGGATCTGCAGCGAACCATACATCTTGGTCGACTCCAGCTCCTCGCTCACAAAAAGCTCGGTGGTCTTGGCATATGCGCTTCCCGTCATGAGCACAAGCAGCATAAGCAGAGCCGCTATGCATTTCTTCATAAAACGTATCCTCCCTTTCCTTTCCCGAACATTCGGGGTCGGGGAATCATCTCCCCCAGTATGTTAGACGAAAGATAAGCCCTTTTTGTTGCACGTCTCATCGATTTCTCATTTTTCATGCTGACACGCATGAAAAACAGCCAAAAGTGTCTACCTTTGGCTGTCCTTTTCAATTGAGCTGCTGTACCAGCAGATAGGTCTCCTGCAGCGCCGCCGTGATGGCTGTCTGCATGGCCCCCGTATCCGATCCCGCCAGAAGCTGGGAGGAATAGGTTTCAATCAGGCCATAGAGTGATGCAAACTGGCTGGACGGAATCAGCTGCCGCCCGGTCAGAGACTGGTGTGTCTGGTTGAGCACATCCATAGCATACAGGTAACTGCGGATCTCCGCCACGGTGATGGTGGAGTTGCTTCCGGCAGTCCGGCTCAGACGCTGTACCCGATTGACGGCCGCTTCACACTCGGAAAGCAGCCTTCCCCGTATCAGGCTTTCCTCCTCCTGCTGCATGCGGTAGGACGGAAGCATATAGACAAGCGCGATGATGAGTGCAGCGAGCAGAAGCAGTATGAGCACAGTCTGCGCGCGGCCTCCCCGCCCCCGCCTGTCCACATAGATGCGGTTGGTACCCCTGCGCCTGACATGATATCGGCTCACGGTGATCCTTCCCCTCTTGAACAGTCTGCCCCGTGTGCGAAAAAAACCGCACAGATGGAAAACGACAGACTTCTTTGCATGTGACAGGCATATTGTACATGCCTACCGTGCACACTGTCAAGAAAAAGTGGGAAAGCGGTCACTTATTCGTGGGATTTCAGATCAAATTGTGGGGACGAAGCGCTTGGATTCTCCCTTTTGCGGGCATTTTCCCGTCCGTTCAGGCTGCCACCTTGCTCAGAATACCGGTGTGCTTCATTGCCGGCAGCACCGCATGATAGAAGATCGGGGCAGAGATCACGGCGACCAGGGCATTGATCAGGGACGGAATCAACTTGGAGACCACCGTTGCCCATACCGCATCCATGGGATAGCCGTAGACGAAGGCCTGATAGATAAAGGTCTTGAGCATATAGAGCGCAACATAGGTCAGTGCGCCCGCAATGCAGGCCACCACGACCCGTGCCACACTGGCCTTGTCGGCCTTTTTCACGATCAGGCCGCAGACATAGGCCATGGCGAACTTGGAGACAAACGTGATAAGTACATTGATAAAATCATAGCCGCCGGCAAAGGCATCATAGAGTGCAGAGCCCAGGCCCGCCGCCACACCGCCGTACACCGGTCCGAAGAGCAGTCCGGCCACCAGACACATACTGTTGGCAAAGTGGACCTTGGAGCCAAGGAACGGGAAGCGGAAGAGCGTCACCACATAGATGATCGCCGCCATGATCGCAAGGGATGTGATCAGATAGGGATTGAAGGCTTTCTTTTCTTTCTGCATAGCTATAACCTGCCTTTGCACGCGGTCGCCCGCTGTCTTACGCACCTTTTTCTCAGGTGCTGGCAGGATTATACGTTGGAATGTGGTATAGATAAAAGCACCAAAATCAGTCATTTTTATATGACCAGTTGGAGGGATCAATATGCCGAAAACCGGCGGTGCCTATCTGGAGATCTACGAGAAGCTCCGAAAGCAGATCACCGAGGGCGTCTATCCCTATGGAAGCCGCATGCCGTCCAAGCGCGTGACCGCGGAGGAAAACGGGGTCAGTGTCGTCACGGCGGAGCACGCCTATGCCATCCTCGTGGATGAAGGGTATCTGAGCGCAAGGGAAAGAAGCGGCTTTTTTGTCGCGTACAGGGAGAGCGATCTTCAGCCGATTCCCGAAGCGCGCTATACCCAACTTCCCCAGGGGAATGTCACCCTGGAGGATGAGACCCTCCCTTTTCCTTTATATGCGCGCACACTCCGGCGGATCCTCGCAGACTACGGTGAACAGCTCCTGGTGCGCTCCCCGGGGATTGGCCTGAAAGTGCTTCGAGATGCCATCTCGGAGCACCTGGCCCGGGCGCGCGACATCCATGTGCTCCCCGAACAGATCATCATAGGCTCGGGCGCCGAGTACCTCTATTCTCTGGTCGTGCAGCTCCTGGGAAGAGAGAGCGTCTACGCGGTGGAGGATCCCTCCTATGAGGTGATCCGCAGGACCTACATCACGCAAGGCGTCTCCGTAGATACGCTTCCCATGGGAAAGGATGGGATCCTCTCCTCCAGCCTGGAGCAGACACCCGCCACCGTGTTGCACGTCACGCCCTTTCGCTCCTTCCCAAGCGGTATCACCGCAAGCGCAAGCAAGCGGCGGGAATATATCCGCTGGGCCCACGCCAGGGGCGGGTATCTCATAGAGGACGACTACGACTCCGCCTTCTCCCCCTCCAGCAAGGCGGAGGATACGCTCTACGCCCTCGACCCCGACAGTGCGGTGCTCTATGTGAGCACGTTCAGCCGCACCGTGGCGCCGTCCATACGTGCCGGGTACATGGTGCTTCCCCGCGCCCTCATGGCGGTCTACGAGCAAACCCTCGGCTTCACCTCCTGCTCGGTCCCGGTTCTGGAGCAGGTCCTTCTCACCGAGCTTCTCCGCTCGGGTGACTTTGACCGGCACATAAACCATGTCAGGAGAAGGCGCCGCCAGGCCCAGGAAAAATAAGTCGAGCCATCCGGAAAATCGGATGGCTCTTTTCATATTCAGTTCTTGGGATCGGTCCAGGTGCTGTCCAGGAGATTGAGTCCGGTCCACTTCCAGTAGTAGACATAGCCCGTCTTCCTGGGGTAGGCGCCGGTCTGTCCGACCTCGCCGTAACCGTTGGCCCATACCGTACCGTCCTCGAGCATGATGTAGGATCCCGAGGAGCCCATGGAGGCAAGGGTGACAGGCTGCTCCAGCTCGCACAAGGTCGGCAGACTCTTGGAGGGATGCTTGCCGTTGCCAAGCTGACCGCAGCGGGTCATGCCCCAGGTCCAGTAGTCGCCGCTTTCCGTAATCAGGGCCGCGTGCGTGTTGTAGGCATAGATATCACGGATCTGCAGATCCTCGGGAATGTCGATGGTCACCGGCACCTTGCTCATGTTTCCCTGCTTGATGCCCAGCTGCCAGAAGTCGTTTCGACCCCAGGCCCATACCGTCCCCTCCCCGGAGAGGGCGTAGGCCGTGGAGCCGCCACAGGCGATTTCGCGCACAGGGAAGGAGATATCGAGTTTCCTGGGCTCCAGTACCGCCTGGGCTTTCCCGGTATCCAAAAGCTGGCCCTGGTCATTTTCGCCCCATCCCCAGAGCACACCGTCCGCATCCAGGGCGAGGGTGTATTTTCCGCCGCACTCAATGTCCACAATGCCGCTCAGCGGGAGCTTTTCCGGGGCTTGCACGTTCTTCTTTGTGCCCACGCCGACCTGACCGCCGGTATTGCGGCCCCAGCCGTACACAGTGCCGTCGCTCTTCCTGGCCATGCAGTGGCCCCAGCCACTGGAAATCTGCACGATATCCTCCAGGCCCGGGATCTGCACCGGCTCGTAGTTGTAGCCGGTCGCGGGACTGTTTCCCTGCTGTCCGTAATTGTTGGGTCCGCAGGTCCAGACCGTTCCGTCACTGAGGAGGAACAGGGCATTCTCATTGCCGCAGTCGATGGCGACGACATCGTTCCCGTCCAGGGTAATCGCCGCCTGCTGGGCATAGAAAGCGCGTTTCTTGGTGCCGTTTCCGAGCTGTCCTTTGGTATTGTCCCCCCAGCCCCAGATCACGCCGTCCTCATCGATGGTAAAGCAGAAGCTTCCGCCGGCTGAGAGCACCGCCTCGTGGGCGAAGGCCGAAAGCGGCATGAGCATCATCAGGGCCGCAAGACATAGTCCGATCAGTCTTTGCATGTTTGTCTCCTTTGTTTTCCGTCAGTAGAGTGGAAGGACTCCCGTCACGGGATCCAGGTCCGCTGCCGCGCGCGGCTCGGTGGCAAGGCAGGTCAATGTCGGCTCCCCGTGAAACTCCGTGTGTCCCGCATCCTGGATGAGCGCGGCATGGATGCCGCGTGCCTCAAGCGAGCGATAGACATTCAGGAGGGCATCTTCCCCATCCACATAGACGCAGACCTTCTTCTGTCCATGATTCAGCCAGAAAAGGAACGGGAAACGTTTCTCTATATCCTCCTGCTCCTCCTGGGGATTGTCCTCCGGCAAGCAGGAGAGCGCATCCAGTGTGGCTTGCACACAGGCATGGCCTGCCTGCGCGGCGATTTTTCCCTTGCGCATGCGCAGATCGCGCCGCATGACGATCATCATCTTGATGTCTTTCTCCGCCTGCTCCTCTTCTATGGGTTCTTCCGCGGCAGCTTCCAGAGCACTATCCAAGTCCGTGTTCTCCTGTGGATGATCCGGCATATTGCATCTTCCTTTGTTTTCCGTCAGCATTTTGGGCTGCCCGGTCAGTATACATCGAATTCGCTCTTTTGCCTATGCTGTACTTTTTCTGTATTCTGGTTTACATGCATATACCAG
>JAFUZB010000072.1 GCA_017476845.1 Clostridia bacterium | reverse complement strand
AAGATAGGTTTCATTCCCTATGCGCCCAGTCTGAATAATACTGAGCATAGCAGATATACTGTCGGCATTCGTGTAGAGTGCGCCGGCAGTATGGCCAAAGTGTCTTTTGGGGTCGGGGAAATCCAAGGGAATGCTTCCCAGTTTCGTGCGGCGAATGGAATGATCCGGATGGTATGGCAGGACGCGCGTACACGGCATAATGCTGCTTTCGGGAAGTGTACTTGCATCAATGGTGGCCCGCATGGATGCCGGTGCGAACAGCAGCTCATCGAACACGTCTCTCAGACTTTTTCCTGATATATTTTCCAGGATACAACCGAGAAGTCCAAAACCGAAATTACAATAAGAGAACGTCCCGATGTTGCCTTGACGTATGCCGGGTACAGACAGAACCCGATCCAAGGTTTCATGCGCTGAAAGCAGAGCATCTGTTTCAGGGAGATCTCTCAGGGAAGAGGTGTGCGACAGGAGCATCCGCACCGAAATCCCCTCCAGGTTAGGGAGGTGCGCGGGCAGGAGTTGGATTATGGGTGTGTCGAGCGAGAAAACATGGTTCTCTATCATCCGGAGGGTGACCAGGCTTGTGGCCATCTTCGTCAGGGAGGCTACGCGAAAACAAGTATCTTCTGCCGCGATGTGAATGCCGTCATCGAGCGAAGACAGTACCTGTGCCTGATGGCTTCCGCTCTTCAGAAGGAGGGATGCACCATGGACATGGTGCTTGCAGAGCAGCGCATCGTACGCGGGGAGAGCAATGGTCTCTCCGGTTGCAATGTGGGTGAGCCTATCTTTCACAGACGGAGCTTTCCATGGAAGAGCAGCGCGGTAAACTAGATTCTTGAGTGGTGTGTTCGGCATGACATTTACTCCTTGTGCGCGGTGAGCATAGGAAGGCCTAGCGTGAGTCCGCCTGTGATGGAAAGCATACTAAAGAGAAGGCAGAAAAACAGATCAGGGGACGAGCGGATGAACACGTAGGCGACCCAAGCAACCAAAAGAATGCAGGCAATCAGACGCTTCTCTTGGAGATGGTCTGGACAGAGGAATATCAAGCTCAACATAGTACCAAGCATAAGGAACAACCATGGGGCATAACCTGCTTCCAGAGAGGCAATGGGCAAGACCAAGAATAGACATGACTGGGTAGCAAGCGTGATAATGGTACACACGATTGCACCTGGGGAAGGTCGCGAGGACGGCATATAGAAGCGTAAAATAAGCAAGGTATAAAGCAGGCAGACGGAAAAAGCAAGGAGCTGACTGACTCTCATTGTACCCCACATGAGGGAGTCTGTTCGCAATCCCTCAATGACGAGACGACCGGATGCATAGAGCAGTGCATATACACCGAAGAGTGCACCAGGACTTGAAGCTCGCTTACGAATGCTCCACAGAAAAAGAAAGATAAGCGCGTCCCATACAGATTCGTAAAAGAAAGTGGCAAGATGCCACACATTTCCGGAAGCCTCCGGAATCATGACAGCCATAGGAAAAAACTGGAGGGAAGGATGAGTGACTTGCACTCCGTAGGCTTCCATGTTAAAGAAATTGCCCCAGCGACCTATGGCTTGCGCGAGCGCCAGTCCGGGAACAATACAGTCCAGAAGGGTGCGTGCGGGCACCTTTTTTTTCTGCGCGAACAGCAGGACGGCGAGCATGCCCGCAAGGATACCGCCATAGATGGCCAGACCGCCTTCCCAAACGGCAAAAATGGAAAGGGGATGGGAGCGAAATGTTTCCCATGCAAAGACCACATAGTATATTCTGGCGCCGATGACTGCGCACGGGATTAGCAGCAATGCAAGATCGGTGATGGTATCTTTTGGAAGTCCGCGCCTGTCGGCCTCTTTTGATGCGAGCAGGATAGCCAGTGCCATGCCAAGAACGATCAGGACACTATAGTAGGGTAATGATCCAATTAGGTAACGACTTTTCGGCATAGGATGTGAATATCTCCATAGAAAAGATGCGGGATGAAATCCCATATGCATCTTTTCGACGGTGGAGGTTGGAAACCTGCCTATGCGGACGGCGGGATATGACATGTTAAGATTGTGACAAAATTGACAATCTGGGCAATGAACTGCCCATGTTCGCCAAAACAAGCCAATTTAGGCATTGCAAGGGTGGGGTAAATTCTGTATAATCTTTCCTGTTTGTACCCATAGTGCAAGCGTCGAGAAAGCAATGAAAGTTGTTTCATATGAGCAAGGAGGATACTACTATGAGCAAGGTTGTCGTTTTCGATCATCCGCTGATTCAGCATAAGCTGTCGATCATGCGAGATAAGGAAACCGGTGTCAAGGAATTCCGCGAACTGCTCGAAGAGATCGGTATGCTGATGGTCTATGAGGCCACCAGAGATCTAGAAACACAGGAAGTCGACGTGGAAACTCCGATCTGCACAGCCAAGTGCCGTCGCCTTGCAGGCAGAAAACTGGCCGTGGTACCCATTCTACGGGCCGGCTTGGGCATGGTGGATGGTGTCCTGAATATGGTCCCTGCTGCCAAGGTGGGACATATTGGTTTGTACCGTGATCCTGAAACGCTCAAGCCAGTGGAATATTACTGCAAGCTTCCGGCAGATTCCACCGAGCGTGAAATCCTTGTGGTTGACCCTATGTTGGCTACCGGTGGTTCTGCGAGCGCTGCGATCCAGTTCATCAAGGACAGAGGCTGCAATCATATTCGGCTTTTGAACCTCATTGCTGCGCCTGAGGGTGTTAAGCGCATGCAGGAAGACCATCCGGATGTAGATATCTATATCGCTGCTTTGGATGACCACCTCAATGAGCATGGTTATATCGTACCCGGCCTTGGGGATGCCGGTGACCGCCTCTTTGGTACCAAGTAAGCGGGAAGGCAGCAAATGGAGGAATGCCGCATGAAGGATCTGCACCTTCTGGTATGGATCACACAGCTGGGGCTGTCGGTAGCGGCACCTCTTGCTGGCTTTACCCTGCTTGGAGTATATCTGCAGCGCCGTTTCCAGACAGGAAAATGGCTCATTCTTGCCTTTGTGATCGTAGGTCTTCTCTCCGCAGTCTCAGGGCTTAGGGAAACACTGAAGGTTCTTGAGCGGCAGGGAAAGAAAAAGGACGAAACGGTCATAGGCTTTAACCAGCATGAATGAGGGGGTGCTGGATGGATTCACGAAAGGAAGTTTTTCAGACCACAGGCATCGTGCTGGTCGGTGAGATCATTGTCTATGTTCTCATGATCGGTGTCTTTGCTCTTGCGGGATATCTTGATGGTACGGTCTGGCTGGGTGGTGCGGTTGGCGTGCTGCTCAGTGTGGCCAATTTCTTTCTCATGGCTCTCAACGCGGATGTTGCCGCGGACCGGGCCGTGCAGCAGGATGTCGCGAGCGGGAAAAAACTCATGACATCATCCTATATTCTTCGTCTTGCGGTGATCTTCGGAATCCTTCTGCTTCTGGTAAAAAGCGGAAGATGTAATGCCATTGCGAGCATTGTCCCGCTGGCTATGGTCAGATGGATTCTTACGGTTGCTGAATTTTTCCGGAAGAAAGGAGGTGCATAGGCTTTGGAACTGAATGTTACCGGTGCATTTATCTACTTCACGATACCGATCTTTGGCGGGATTCCCATCACGCAGACGACGGTTTCCTCGTTTCTGGTGACACTGCTTCTGATTTTCGCATCCATTCATCTGGGAAAGAATCTGAAAAAACGGCCTGACGGTGTGCAGGTACTTGTGGAAAAGGGCGTCACCATGCTTTATGGTATGGTCGGCGAATCCATGGGTGAGCATAACCTGCACTGGACGCCGTTTATTGGAACGATTTTCCTGTCGAGTATCTGCGGGAGTTTTATCGGTCTTACAGGATTTCTGCGTTCTTCGACCGCTGATTTGAGCTGTGTCATGGTGTGGGCTCTGATGGTGTCCATCATTATCTGGTACAACAACATTTCACGTGACGGCGTGGGCGGATGGCTCAAAGGTTTTACTGAACCGATTGTGGTCATGACTCCCATGAATATCATCGGTGAGATTGCGCAACCTGTCTCCATGGCATTCCGTCATTTTGGTAATGTTGCCGGCGGTGGGGTTATTACGAGTATTCTGTATGTGGCACTCTCGGGGGCATCAGCTGCTCTGCTCAATGCTGTTGCAGCTAATGGTATTCTTGCAGGCGTCGTACTCCTGGTTGTGGGCATCGTGCTTCTTGTGCTGAATAAGTCGAAATGGCATAAAAAGCGTTTCCTGATTCTTGGTATTGCCTGCAGTGTCATCGGCCTGTTTGGTGTTCTCCAGGCAACCGGAATTCTCTCGGGTGTACCGGTGCTTGCCTTTGGCATTCCTGCCGTGCTTTCCTGTTATTTCGACCTCTTCTCCGGATTTGTACAGGCGTACGTGTTTACCTTGCTCACCATGGTGTACATAGGTAATTCGCTTCCGGCTCCGGAGACGAAGGCAGAGGCGGAAGCCGCTTGAACGGATGAACCTCTGCATCTCTCCCTTACTCACTTTTCTATAGTTGACTTTTTGCTTAAATATTTGAGGAGGACATGAAAAATGGATCAAATGCTTGCTGAAGCAATCGCAACTGCCGGTAAGGCAATCGGTGCAGGTATCTGCATGGGTATCGGTGCTATCGGACCTGGTGTTGGTGAAGGTACTGCTGTTTCAAAGGCGCTTGAGGGTATGGCTCGTCAGCCTGAGATGGCCGGCACGCTCCGCTCTACAATGATCATGGGCTGCGCTATTGCCGAGACCACGGGTATTTACTCCCTGCTGATTGCGTTCCTGATTCTCTTTGTTCTGTAATCCGACTCGACAGTATGATATCGAGAGGAGCGAAACAAAGTGGGTCAGTTTGAAGGTTTTATCGGCGTTGATTTCTGGACGGCGCTGTTTGTGCTTTTGAACACCCTTGCGATTTTCTTTGTGGCCCGTAAATATCTCTTCAATCCGGTACATAAGATGATCACCGACAGACAGTCGGAGATTGATGGTATGTATGCTGATGCCGATAAGGCAAAAAAGGATGCAGAGGAGATGGCTTCGGAGTATCGCAGAAAGCTCTCCGAGGCACAGGCTACCTCAGAAAAGCTGGTAAAGGAAGCGGTTAGCCGCGGCCAGAACCGTGAGGAAGAGATCGTCAGACAGGCCAACCAGGAGGCGGCTGCCATTCTTGATAAAGCGCAGCATGATGTGGCACTTGAAAAGAAAAAGGCCGTCAACGATGCTAAGAATGAGATATCTTCCATGGCACTTGCCATTGCGGAAAAGGTTGTTGGCAGAGAGATTAATGCAAAGGACCAGGCCGCTCTGGTAGATCAATTCATCAATGAATTGGGTGATAAGGCATGACACGCGTTGCTGGTGAATACGCACAGGCGCTGTTCTCGCTTGCCCGGGACGAAAAGCTGGACGACAGGATTTCGAAGGAGCTCCAAATTGTCAGTGAGACGGTTTGTGCAGAGCCTACCTTTCTAAAGATTCTTTCTGCACCGAATCTGCCTAAGGCGGAAAGGTGCGAGCTGGTCGACCACTGCTTCAAGGATCGGGTGCACCCGTATGTGCTGAACTTTCTCAAGGTTCTTACCGAAAAGGGATACGCCAGGCAGCTGCCTGATTGTGTGAGCGCATATACCGAGCTCTATCATGACGCACATGGCATTCTGCCTGTAAAGGCGGTAACTTCCATTGAACTGACTTCCGTACAGACGGAAAAGCTCAAGAGCAAGCTGGAGAAGATGACCGGAAAGCAGGTTGTGCTTTCTAATATCGTTGATCCTGCTTGTATGGGCGGTATTCGTCTGGATTATGATGGAAAGCGTGTGGATGATACTGTCCGTCATCGACTGGACGATGTGCGAAGCCTTCTGATCAATACAGCACTCTGATGTGAACAGTGCCACGAAAGAAAGCAGGGAACATATGGAATTACGACCGGAAGAAATAACTAAACTCATACGTGAGCAGATCAAGAATTATGAAAGCCGGCTGGAAACCAGTGAGACGGGTGTCGTGATCCTTGTCGGTGACGGCATTGCCCGCGTTTCCGGCCTCGACCAGTGCATGGCTGGCGAGCTCATTGAGTTCCCCAACGGTTCCTATGGCATGGCACAGAACCTGGAAGAAGAGACGGTTTCCGTTATTATTCTGGGAACTGATGCCGGCATTAAGGAAGGCGACGTGGTCAAGCGCACGGGACGTGTGGTTTCCGTCCCGGTGGGTGAAAGCTTGATAGGTCGCGTCGTAAATGCCCTGGGCGAACCTATCGACGGCAAGGGACCGATTCAAACCAAGGAATATCGTCCCATTGAACACAATGCGCCTGGCATTATCGACAGACAGCACGTTGACACCCCGTTGCAGACGGGTATCAAGGCCATTGACTCCATGATCCCGATTGGCAGGGGACAGCGCGAATTGATTATCGGTGACCGTCAGACGGGCAAGACAACCATTGCCACAGATACCATTCTTAATCAGAAGGGCAAGGATGTCATCTGCATTTATGTGGCGATCGGCCAGAAGCGTTCCACGGTGGCTCAGGTAGTACAGAATCTGACGGTGCGCGGTGCAATGGACTACACCATTGTTGTCTCGGCAACCGCCTCAGAGCTCGCTCCCATGCAGTACATTGCCCCCTATGCAGGATGCACGATGGGTGAGTATTTCATGCACCAGGGCAAGGATGTGCTTGTGATCTACGATGACCTGAGTAAGCATGCTGTTGCTTACCGTGCCATCTCTCTTCTGATCCGTCGTCCTCCGGGACGTGAAGCTTTCCCGGGCGATGTTTTCTACCTTCACTCCCGTCTTCTGGAGCGCGCAGCCCGTCTGTCAGATAAAAACGGCGGCGGTTCGCTGACAGCACTCCCCATCATTGAGACACAGGCTGGTGACGTTTCCGCCTATATCCCGACCAACGTGATTTCGATCACCGACGGTCAGATCTTCCTTGAGACAGAATTGTTCAATTCCGGCATCATGCCGGCTGTGAACCCCGGTATTTCTGTCAGCCGTGTTGGCGGTGATGCCCAGATCAAGGCCATGAAGAAGGTTGCCGGTTCTCTCAAACTGCTCTATTCGCAGTACAGAGAGCTGCAGAGCTTCTCGCAGTTTGGTTCGGATCTGGATGCCGACACCAAGGCACGTCTTGCCCTCGGTGCCCGCATAGTGCAGGTGCTCAAGCAGAAGAATGAGGCTCCGGTAGAGGTGGCACATCAGGTGTGCATTATCTATGCCGTTGTCAACGGACACCTTAATGATATTGAGCTCGAGAAGCTGGCAGACTTTGAGACCAGACTTTACGAGTTCATGGACAATCGGCATTCGGATGTGCTTGAAGCGATCCGCAAGACCGGTAAGCTTGAAAAGGAGACCGAGGAGAAACTCAAGGCCGCGCTCTCTGAGCTGAAGGTTGAGTTCACGGTCAACGGATAAGGAGGGAAGGCATGGCTGGCGTTTCCACCAAGGAGATCAAGACCCGTATCCGCAGTATGGAGAGCACCAAGCAGATCACCAAAGCCATGGAGATGGTAGCCGCCTCCAAGCTGCGTCATGCGCAGGCCAAGATCACGCAATCCCGTCCTTATTTCCAAATGCTCTATGGAGCGATCCGCGAGATTGCGGAAAAAAGCAGTGATTCCTCGCTGCCTTACCTTGCCCCTACCAAGCAGAGCCAGCACCGGACAGCCTTTGTCGTGATAGCAGGCGATCGCGGCTTGGCGGGAGGGTACAACAGCAATATTCTCAAGCTCTGCTACAGCCAGATGCAGGGCAAGGATGTCACCGTGCTTCCGATCGGCAGAAAAGCCGTCGATTTCTTCCAATTGCGGGGTATTCCGCTTCTCAATGAAAAGTATGCTGAAGCGGAAGGTATTTCCGTCAGCGACTGCTTTACCATGGCCAAAGGGCTCTGTAAAGCATTTCGCGAAGGGGAGTATGATGAGATCTGTCTGGGTTATTCAAACTTTGTCTCTGTTCTTTCGCAGACGCCCGCCACGATGAGGCTTCTGCCGTTGGAGCCTGAGAAGAGTGGCGAGAGTGACATCCAGCATGAGGAAATCCTCTATGAACCTGGTGCTACCGAGGTTTTTGAGAGTATCATCCCGGAATATCTCGGTGGCGTCATCTATGGTGCACTTTGCGAGAGCCGTGCTTCAGAGCAGGCTGCAAGGCGTTCAGCCATGGATACGGCAACCCAGAATGCAGAGGAAATGATTGCTGACCTGTCACTGAAGTTTAATCAGGCACGTCAGGCAGCAATTACACAGGAAATCACTGAGATTGTGGCAGGCAGCTGACAGACTGCCTAATCCATGGACAAGCACTTCATAAGGAGTTGAATCCAATGGCAAATACAACAGGAACCGTGATCCAGATCATGGGCCCGGTTCTGGATATCCGGTTTGCCGACGATAGTCTGCCGGACCTGCTTAACGCCATCGAGGTGGATGCGGGGGATCATACGATTACGGCAGAGGTCGAACAGCACATCGGGGATAATACTGTCCGCTGTGTGGCCATGAGCTCCACGGACGGACTGAAGCGCGGTGCAAAAGCCGTAAACACCGGTCATCCGATCAGCGTTCCTGTAGGCGAAGGCTGTCTGGGCCGTGTATTCAATCTGCTCGGACAGCCGATTGACGAAGGCAAGCCGCTTCCTGAAATGGAAAAATGGCCGATCCACCGTCCTGCACCTTCCTACGAGGAACAGCAGACCTCCACGGAGATCCTGGAGACAGGTATCAAGGTGGTTGATTTGATTTGCCCGTATGCGAAGGGCGGTAAGATCGGTCTGTT
>JAFUZB010000071.1 GCA_017476845.1 Clostridia bacterium | reverse complement strand
TTCTGACAGAGATTGAAATGTGCCCCCAGTAATCTTGCCTAGGTGTGCGCCTCGTATGAGCAGCATGCCCGAACCGGATTCGGCAATAAAGTCACCAGCGGTGATCAAATCGATGACAGTCTCGTGATCAATATAGAGTGCAGCTCGACTGACCATCTTTTTGTCACCATGTTTCACTATGTGCCCACCGCTTATTTCTCCCACATGTGTACGTGATAGAAATATCGCCTGGGTGCCAGAAGAAATGAACTCACCGCCTGCGATCTCGCTGACATAGGACTTGTCCACAAAAAGAGCAGTATCCCCTTCAAATCTTCCGGATTCAATCCGGGCATCACATTCTGTCAGAGCCACCCCTGTCGTCTTCCCGTAATATTCACCTCCCTGAAAATCGACCGTGCACTCTTGCAAAGAGAGTGCTACTGTCTCACTTTGTAGTGTGATCCCATCCATGCTGTGGATGCTGCTATTTCTGGCATCTATGCTCCCTGTCATCTGAAGAAGATTTTCACCGTCACCCAGGGTGATGTCACATTGACGAAAATGCATGTTGCTTAGCTGTATCTTCGCACTCCCGCTGCCACGCAATAGTACTCGGCGGTCCACGATAGAAATCGTGGACCTTTCATTCACCGTCCCGTGCACAATGATTTCCAGATCCCGATCCTTCACTTTTGAAAGTGCTGCTGCTAGCGTTACATACTTCTGTCCTTCACCCACATGAATTGTCCGAGAATCAGCATTACCAAAAGAACAAATGAGTAGAAGCGCGAGGGACAAACAGAAAAAGGTCCCGTGTTTGTTCATCCGTGCACCATCCCTTTACCTACTCCGCACTGAAGATAAAGCTTTGATCGTTGCGCCAAACGCGAACAGATTTTGTCTTGCCTTCTCCCACTCGATATACATGTAGCGTCGTGTCCTCAAAGTTTTCAGGAAGATGCAGTGTAACCTTCGGAGCTTCATCTGGCACATATTCCGTTCCATCCTCTTTATAGAAGGCAAGATCAAAGGAAAGCAAAACTTCTTCACCCGGAATCTGCGCTGTGACCGGTGAAACGACTGGATATACATTTGAAGGGAGAAGACCTGCTATTTCCATGGTCAAACTTCCCATGGTCGCATTAATGTAATGGACTTCCATCGCACGCAACATGACCGTTTCCTCATCAGATGTGTCCTCTGATGGATCTTCTCCAGCATCTTCTGCCTTGATGTCATCTTGCAGGTAAACAACTTCCGCTTCTACAGACAGTTCACCGTGAAGAAGCTCATCATTGTTTTCTATGTCTGACCCATCATCCATAACTTCGTTCATGTCTTCTTCATTGCGTTCTGCATCATTCTGTTCCAGAAAAGATATCTCACTGTCTGAACTGGAAAGATCCGCCATGTTTTCCGTGTTGCTGGAAGCAATTCCAATTTCAATCTTCATGTTTTCCATTCCACCGTTCCCTTCCATGGCACCTATATCTGTCTCCAGGATCTCTGAAACATCTTGCAAGGTTGCGTCATTGCTTTCGAGACTCAGATTCAGACTTTTCCTTTCATCAGAATCATTGCTTTCTATGAATGACTCGGCGCGATCATGGTTTCCTACATCATCCACTGGATCGAAGACAGTGATCTCTCGCACAACACCATTCCCGAAATTCCACAAGCCACCTTCGCCATACCATCTGCCATCTAGTACGATGCATAGTTGGGGAGGCAAGTCTACAGTTCTCCATTGCAGTGTGAGTTCGTTATTGCGATCAACCGCACACTTTCCCCTTTGTGAATCTGCACTGAACCATGCCACCCTTGCTTCATCCGCAGAAAGGGTAAGATTCTCGGGTACTTGGTATTCCAGTGTTTCTGAGAAACGCAACTCATCTGTCTCCGAGAAGAATAGCGTGACCGTGATATGTTCCCCGTACGCCAGTGCCCATTCTCTGTCTGTACTGCCATAGGATTTCTCCGCTGTCTTCAGTGTTACAGAACGCAATAGCTTGACGAGTTCGCGTGTCGCAGATACAGTTTCCTGCTCTATGTAAGTTTCTGAGAATGCTGCCTCCTCCGTCTCATATTTTGCCTGCGCAAACGAATCATCATGAGATATTTCAATCGTCGCGACATCCAAATCATACGTTGAAGACAAGTGACTCTCCGCATTTTCTTGCCATGGTTTCTCTGAGGTATCTTCGCTTCTCTCCTCATCCTCGGGTGTCCCTCCCAATAACAATTCCGCTGCAAAAACTTCCTCTTTCTTTGTCTCCACCTCACTTTCTTGCTGATTGTCAGATTGCACCGGCACGTCATCTTTGGTATCATCAGGTTGCTTCTCACTATCCTGATTTGTGTCGTGCGATATTTGCTCTATTGCTGTCACATCGGGATCTGCCTCCTCAGTTGTCTTTGATACGTCACTATCAAAGGTTGGCTGCGAGGCATTTTCATTTGGTTGACTCCCCTGTGAATTGTCTTTCGTTTCCGGACTTTGTTCTGTTTTTTCAGTCTCCGGTATGTTAGGACCGGAGTCTGCACCTTGGTCGTGCATTTTCTCGTCATAAAGCAAGTCTGCCTGCTCTTCTGTTTCGGCTGGCTCAGCCATTTGGAAGGCAGCACCTATATCATCGAAAAGTTGTGTTTGCACATCCACTTCGTTTTCATCGACTATGTCTACCTGCTCTATGTATGTCTCTGTTTCGCCTGTCAATTCAGAAGGAGCCGCAGTGAATTCACTCTCGCCCGTTACTACTGGGAGCACGAACGCCAACATGAAGACCATCACATAGGCGAACACCCATCTTCTGTTCATTCGTTTATATCTCCTCACTTTCATTTGATCGTGAACATCCTTGGCTTTGCATGGAAAGGCCAATGCCTCAGATAGCATGATTGTCAAACAGGCTGCGATAACCACAGATGTTTTCCCGTCAAAGAGGATATATCGTGCTGTGAACTGGATATCCTGCAGAACGTACCATGCTGTAAGCAGGCACAACATCATTTCCATGCACCAGAAATGCCACCGATGTTCACTTCGTACCAATGTGCATTTGGTTCGTATTCTGCCTGCATGAAGCACCAGATAGATGCTCAGGCACAAGATCACAAGATTCATCAGCGCTATCTTCTTCTCAGAAAATCCTATAACGACGCTCTTGCGATTGGGCTTCTCTTCTTTGTTATACGTATTACCGGTCAGTGTCTCTGCCTCTAGTTCCTGCAAATGCCCAAACACGACAATTCGGCCATTGGTCATGGTGTCTGCACAGGTCGATAGCGCAATCATTTTTGCATAAGTGCTCTCTGGCGCTATATAGTGTTCGGCATGCTCTGCAATGAAGGCTTCCATCTCCGGCATGTTATCTTCCGTCCATTGGTCAATACCGTAGATTTCCGGATCATATGCATCCGTTTCCATGCAGGCAAACAAATCGATCGTGTAGGTTCTGTCCGGTGTGACCAACGTCCCTGTCCTGTGGGATTCCAGATAATCCATGCTTTTAAAATGATCCAGCCCTCCAAACATCGCATCATTCACCATGTGATGTCCATAAAGCATATTGTAGCTGTCAGCAAAATCTCCGGAATTAACATAAGACAGGTAGATTGATCCCGAAAGTGAAGGCTTTCCATACGGATCGGTATACGCATAGGTTGTGTCATCGGACCCCTGCATGACTGGATAATCGATTGCTGTACTATCCACCGTCAACCAGCCTCTGGCTGCCGGATTCACTGCACGTAACGCTTCCATCCCGCCGCTTTCTGCACTGTCCATGGGTTTAAACTGCATGAGGTCCTGCGAAATATACGCACCCTCGCTTATGGAGAAGATGTCATACAAGGCATATAGCGAATAGCATAATGCAATCAACGCAATCAGGCATATCATGGCACTGGCTGCTCTGTTGGCCGCTCTTACCATCCTCTCCAGGATGAAAAGCAACTTTTCTCACCTCCTGTTCATAGGCCTTGCCTTCTGAAAAGTGTTATTAGTATTCCCTCAATCTCCTCCTTTCTGATCGGCCCGTAATAGCGGGAATCCGCAGCCCCTTCGCGTCTGTCTCCGAGCATGAAATACTCGTCCTCCCCCAGAACAACCGGATAGTCAACGCCTCCCTCATACTCCGGTGTTGTTTGGTAAATCCTGGGTTCAAGAATCGTACTTCCGTTCACACGAAGATGTCCATTCACCTCGACAATGTCACCAGGACCGGCCACAATTCTTCCTACCATGAACAAACCATCTCTGCGGTACAGAACAACATCGGAAGCATGAAGGGTTTCAGGAAGCCTGTAGAAGAAGCACAGATCGTGCATGGCAACCGCAGGTGACATATCTTCTGAATCCATCACCCTTATGGTGAGTACGTAAGTGAATAGTACATACAGTAGCGCAATAACTACGACAATGCGCATGACACCGAATCGCAGGTCACGCACCACTGCACGTTGCCTCTCTTCCCTCTTATCCATCGTTCTACGCTCCATGCTCTGCTTTTTCATCATTCGCCTCCTTCCGTTGCTTATTCCTGAAACTGAAGATACTTCAGCACTCAAGAGTGCGGCCTGTTCCAGTCTGAAAAGTGATGAGGCTTTCCTTCACAGCCTGGTGGGATGCTACCAATTTTCCCCACCCTTGTCAACTAGCTTTTTTATATTGCTATTGTCTTGTTACGTTTTCTACTGTTAAACGCTTATAAACGTTGTATTTTCAATGCTTGATACAACATTTGTAGTTTTTTGCTCGATAATGTAAATATGACTAATATGTCATAATGTTGTTCTAAAATATCACACTTATGTTTCTATATGACAAATATTCCTGTACTTCCGTTCAGGTTTCGTGTATACTTGACTTGTGAAAATACCCATGAACGCACCTTTTGAAACGAGAAAGAGGCGGTTGACTTGCGTTCAGTTGCAGTAATCACCGGAGCAAGCGGTGGGATTGGTCGCGCGTGCGCAATTGTGCTCGCACAAGCCGGATGGCAGGTGGTTGCGCTATATCATCACCATCCGGAAAGGCTGACAGAAGCTGCCTCGCAGCTCCATTCCTTTCCGGGCCAGATTGACAGTTTCCCGTGTGATCTGGAAGAGCCAGAGAACGTTCGCACTTGCTTTGAGCAGATTTATCGTCTGTATCACCAGGTGGATCTCCTGGTATGCGCCGCCGGAATTGCGCATATCGGATTGTTCTCTGATGTAACCGAAGACACATGGCATCATATGATGGGTGTGAATCTGGACGGCGCCTATCGATGTATCCATGCCGTTCTTCCAAACATGATTTCCAGGAAAAAAGGCAATATTATTACAATCTCCTCCATGTGGGGCGAGACTGGGGCAAGCTGCGAAGTGGCCTATTCCGCCTCTAAGGCTGCGCTGATTGGACTCACCAAGGCATTGGCTAAGGAAGTTGGTCCTTCCGGAATTCGCGTGAATTGCGTATCTCCTGGCCTCATTGCAACTCCCATGAACGATAGTTTGTCTCCTGATACCATAGCATCATTGAGAGACGAAACGCCTCTTGGAAGAATCGGGACTCCCGAGGACGTTGCAGAAGCCGTGCATTTTCTCGCCTCTCCCCAATCCTCCTTCATCACAGGACAGGTACTTGGCGTTTCCGGAGGCTACCAGATCTGAAATATGGAAGAAAAGGATATCGTTTTGACGTTAATTTCATGTATCCGAGATACTTTCCATAGAAAGAAGGTCGTTTTATGCTGAGAAAGATGCTTCTCTGTACGCTGTGTTTCTTGCTGTTTTTTACCTGTGCTTCCGCTGAAGATAGCGCAATTCCGGTCAGTGATGTAGATCTCCTCCATCAGGAGCAGCTCTATTCTCAATTGGAACCGCTTCTGACGCTTACAGTTGCAGCCTCCCTGCAATCCCCCGAGGAAGCCTTTACTTTCGCGGAAGGCGATAGGATGACCGAAGACTTTGCCGCCTCCCTTGCCGGATATGCTACCCGCTTTCCTATGCTCTCTATACCCACTGAAGATATACAGCCCTGGCTTTCGGATAATTTCGCTTTATCCGTTCCCGATACGATCTTGCCCGAATCTCCAACGACAGATATGTATACCGGTTTGATGCTCATCGAATGCAGTCCGTCACCCGATGGCACCCAACTCGCAGTGACCGCAGAGATTTATCAGGCACCGCGGCCATATCATGAACTGACTGACGAAGACTGGTACAGCTTTTCCTGGCTGGACAGTATGGCAGTGATCACACTGACAAAGTCAGAACACGCTGCGCTCGGTTGGAGCATTACTTCTCTTGCATACATTCCATCGTATTTTGCCTCAGATACAGATCTTTTGGTAGAAGAAGACGACGAAGCGTTTTCCATACTGTATTTGGAACCCATTGGCTGTTCCTTAGCTGTACCGGTGGAGTTTACACAAGAAGCTTTGCAGACCGCAGATGAAACCATGAGCGAGTCACTGACTGATGATTCTGCCTTTCTTACCGTTCAGACTTCCCATTTCTCTGCGGACACGGCGCTTCAGACGTTCATTGCCGGACAGACGGATGTCACACTCTTATCTTACGAAAATCCAGATGTTCGGTGCGCACGTTTTGCACAAGATACAAAAGAGGGACTGTGGTTCTGTGTCACCGATCGTCATCAAACGATCACGGTCACGCTTTTATGGGATCCTCTAAAGCATGAATATCTTGGATTCTTGGATCGCATGCTCAATAGCATTCTGATGGACGCCGATTCCCAGGGATAACCGATTGGAAACTTCATGGAAAGGGAAGAGATTATGAAACGTTTCTTTACTGTTTTGCTTGTCTTGGTCCTTGTCACCTTCAGCGCAAGTGCCGCGACCACCGCCTATGTCACTGGCGGGTGGCTGAGACTGAGAGATGCGCCCTCCTATGACAGCAATACCATCGCCAGTTACTATACTGGCACTAAGGTTACCATCCTTTCTTCCGGTGACGGATGGTCGCGTATACAAATGTCTGATGGAACCACTGGATATATGGTCTCGGCCTATCTGACCTCAACCCCCGCATCCACATCGTCTTCCTCCGGAAGCGCTGTCTCTGGCTCATCCATCCATGCCGAAGGTTACGTCACCAGCAGTAATGGCGGACGTGTTGCACTTCGTACCGGTGCCGGTAAAAGCTATGCGGTTATCACCTACTGTAATGTGGGCACGAAGGTCATTGTTCTCAATGCCGGTTCCACCTGGAATCGTATTCAGGTCGGAAACACCATCGGTTATATGATGGCCAAGTATATTACGTATTCTTCCGTTCCCGCAACGCCCAGTGCACCGCAAACGAATATCACAGCCTATGTCACCAGTGAGAATGGCAAAGCCGTAAACCTGCGCGAGGGTGCTGGAACCGGATATCGGGCACTGAACGCCTATAAGGTCGGTACACAGGTCACGATCCTCTCTGTGGGAACAACTTGGGATTATATTCAAG
>JAFUZB010000070.1 GCA_017476845.1 Clostridia bacterium | reverse complement strand
TGGATGAACGACCCCAACGGATTCTGCTATTACAGGGGTGCCTATCATCTCTATTACCAGTATCACCCCTACCATACCTCCTGGGGACCGATGCACTGGGGGCATGCCTATTCCACGGACCTTATGCACTGGACCTATGCCCCCTGCGCCATGGCGCCGGACACTCCCGGGGATGCCGCAGGCTGTTTCTCGGGGAGCGCACTGGTACTTCCCGACGGAAGGCTCATGCTCGCCTACACCGGTGTCCAGCCCGCCTCCACACACGGCCAGGAAACCCAGGCCCAATGCATCGCCTTCGGTGACGGAACCGACTTTGTGAAGGCTGAGAATAATCCCGTCCTTTCCACCCGGGAGATGGATCCTCTCTACAGCCGCGTGGACTTCCGCGACCCGAAGATCTGGTCGGAGGACGGCGTCTTCTACATGGTCGCCGGCTGCCGGCACGCCCAGCGGGCCGGTACGATCCTTCTGTTCCGCAGCAGCGATGCCCTGCATTGGACCTTTGTGCGCGAGCTGGACGCCAGCCGCTCCGAGCTCGGACAGATGTGGGAATGCCCGGACTTCTTCCCCATGGAAGATACGCTCAGCGGCAAATCCACGCAGGTTCTCCTCGTCAGTCCCCAGGAGATGACCGCAAAGGGCGAATTCCACGCAGGCTATGGCACGGTAGCGCTCCTTGGCGAATACGATAAAGGCAACCATACCTTTACGCGCACCTCGGTGCAGCCTGTGGACGAGGGCCTCGATTTCTATGCACCCCAGACCGTGCTTGCCCCCGACGGCAGACGGATTCTCATTGCCTGGATGTGCAACTGGGAAACCTGCCAGAGAGCACCCAGACAGCACCCCTGGTTCGGTCAGATGTCGCTTCCCCGCGAAGTCGAGGTGCGCGGCGATCGGCTTTTGCAAAGACCCGCGCGCGAAATTCAGGCGCTGTGGAAGGACACGGTCAGCTACGAGCGTGTCACCGTGCATGCGCCAGAGAGTCTCCCCGGAATTGCAGGGCGCGTCCTGGACCTGCAGGTGACCCTTCATACCGGAGATACGGCTTGCCGGCGGTTTGTGATGCACCTGGCCACGGACGCTGACCACTATACCGAGGTTCGTCTCTCCTTAACCCATAACGAGCTGGTGATCGACCGAAGCCACGACGGTTCCAGCAGGGATATCGTCCATACCCGGCACGTGCGCATTGCGCGCCGGGAGGAAACCATCTCCCTGCGTGTCATCCTCGACAAGGCCTGCGTTGAGCTCTTCGTGGGCGAGGGTGAGCAGGTGCTCTCCTGCCTCATAGAGACCCCGCTCTCCGCAGAGGCCATCACCTTCCAGGCAGATCAGCCCCTTCCTATGGACGTCACCTGCCATCATCTGGGATGACAGATTCCTGCCTTTACCGCCCCAAGATGCTTTTCAGCCCCGCCGTTCCCGAATCAAAGGAACGGCGGGGCTTCTTCTGTTTCTGTCGCAAGGCGCAAAAAGAACATCTCTGCGTGCATTTTACCGGAAGGAGATAAGCGCATCATCCCGAAACAATGCAGAAAAGGACCCAACAGGAGGACAACATGAACAGCATCTGGTTCAGAGAGCCGGCTAAAACCTGGAATGAAGCGCTGCCCCTGGGCAACGGAAGTCTGGGCGCCATGATCTTCGGCGGAAGCGCGGTAGACCGCATCTGCCTCAATGAAGACAGTGTCTGGTATGGCGGCTTCCGGGACCGCGTCAATCCCGATGCCCTGGAAAACCTTCCGCGCATACGAGAGCTTCTCAGAGAAGACAGGCTAGCGGAAGCGGAACAGCTGGCCGAATGTGCGCTCACCGCGACCCCGGATGGGGAGCGGCACTATGAGCCCCTGTGCGATCTCATCATTCAGCAGCTGCACGGAGAGCATATTGCCGGCATGCACGGCATGCGGTCTTTGCGCTCAAGAGACATGGAGAAGCTGGAGATCCCGTGCGAGGATTACCGCCGGGAGCTGAAGCTGGAAACGGGCATCCACAGTGTGTCCTACCGTCATCAGGGCAAACTGCTTGAAAGGGAGACCTTCATCTCCTACCCGCATCAGGTGCTGGCCATCCGCTGTCAGGGGTATCCCTGCCGCATCATGCTCCGCCGCAGCTGCTATGTGAACCGCATTGATGCCATAGATGACAGGACCATCGCTCTCACCGGGACCACAGGCGACGGCGGTGTATCCTATGCCGCGCTGTGCAGGGCGGTGGGTGAAGGCGTGCACGTCATCGGAAACACCCTCATGTGTCCCGAAAGCTTCGTGCTGCTCGTATCCGCCGCAACCACCTTCCGCACCTCCGATCCTGTGCAGACTGCGCTGGAACGCATTTGCCTGGCGGAGGAAGCAGGGTATGAGGCCGTCCGGGAAGCACACATCGCCGACTTCCGGCCGCAGATGGAGCGCTGTGCTTTGCAGCTTGAAAGCGATGACCCGGATGAAAGCAAGAGCACGGACGTGCGGCTCCTCCACTTCACCCAGGGCGAGGATCGCCTGTCCCTCATCAACGATTATTTCGCCTTCGGACGGTATCTCTTGCTATCCTCCTCGCGGCCCGGATCCCTTCCGGCCAATCTGCAGGGCATCTGGAACGATTCCTTCACACCGCCCTGGGACAGCAAGTACACGATCAACATCAACACCGAGATGAACTACTGGCCCGCGGAGACACTGAACCTGTCCGAGGAACACCTGCCTCTGTTTGAGCACCTGCGCCGCATGCTCCCCCAAGGACAGGAGGTTGCACGGAAGATGTACGGCGCCCGCGGCTTTGTCGCCCATCACAATACGGACATTTGGGGCGACTGCGCACCGCAGGACACCTATCTTCCCGCCACCTACTGGCAGATGGGCGCGGCCTGGCTGTGTCTGCACATCGCAGAGCACTACCGCTTTACACAAGACCTATCCTTTCTTGAAGCCTACTATCCCATCATGGAGGAGGCCGCACTGTTCTTTGAGGACACCCTGATCCGCCTCCCGAACGGGACGCTGTCTGTCTCCCCCTCCTGCTCCCCCGAGAACACCTATATCACCCCCGGCGGAGAGCGGGGTACCCTCACCGACTGCGCCTCCATGGACCACCAGATCCTCTACGCCCTGATGCGGTCCCTGGAGGAGACGGGCGCGGTCCTGGGAAAGGATACCGCAAGATATACGGCAATCCTGTCACAGCTCCCACCCCTGCAGATGCAGGAAGGGCGCATCCGCGAATGGGTTCGCGCCTACACCGAGGCAGAGCCCGGGCACCGGCATATCTCCCACCTCTTCGGTCTCTTCCCGGGAAGTCAGATCACATCTTCCGATCCCGAGATGTTTGCAGCTGCCAAAAACACCATCCGCTATAGGCTCAGCCACGGGGGTGGCCACACCGGATGGAGCCGGGCTTGGATCATCTGTATGTGGGCCAGATTGCAGGAGGGTGATGAAGCATGGGAGAACATCCGCAAGCTCCTGGAAAAATCCACCCTGCCCAACCTTTTCGATAACCATCCGCCCTTTCAGATTGACGGCAATTTCGGCTCGATCGCCGGTATGGCAGAGATGTTGCTGCAATCGCACGAAGGCTGCCTGCGCCTTCTCCCCGCCCTGCCCTCGGTCTGGAGGAAGGGCCGTGTCCGCGGCCTGCGTGCCAGGGGCGGCTACACGGTGGACATCGCGTGGGAAAACGGACGCTACGAGGCCCGCATCCTTGCCGATCACGCCGGCGTGCTACATCTGGAGGATGGGCGCACCGTCCCCCATGATGCACATGCCGTCATCACCCTGCACAGCGAAAGCCCTGAGCTCACCGTCACGTACTGAACTGCAATATCCTTCTTGGAGGCACACCCATGATTCCCGGTATCCAGGTTTCCAGCTTTGCTCCCCTTCTCACCGACGCTCCCGCAGTCCGCGAGGTCTTCAGCCGCATCCGCGGCATGGGCTGTACCCTTGTCCAGCTGCAATGGATTGATCCTGCCGTCTCCACTCAGGCGGTGGCAGAAGCGCTCACGGACGCAGGTCTGCGCTCCGTTTCCGTTCAGGACCGCTTTGACGCCATTGAGGCCTCCCCCGAATACTTTCTTGATCTGTGCCTTTCCACGCACAGCCCATGGCTGTGCGTGAGCCGGATCCCGGAGGCAAATCTATCCGAAAACGGACTTGCGGCTTTTCTTCCGCGCCTTGAAAGTATCTTCTCCCGCTTTGCCGCATGCGGCATCCGCACCTGTTTTCATCCCGTCCGTTCCGACTATACCTTCATCGGCGGCGTCCCCGCAGTATACCGGCTCATGGATGCCTGCCCGGAGCTTTCTCTGTGCCTGGACCTCTATCACACCGACCGCTCCGGCTTTTCCATGAAGGACCTGCTGCACCGCTTCAAGGGGCGCGTGTGCATGGTGCACTTCAAGGATGAGCACAAGACGCCCGACGGGGCATCCCATCTCGTGCCCGTAGGTGAGGGGGATATCGACTGGACCGGTGTCATCGAGGCCTGCCAGAGCACAGATGTACCCTATGCCTTTGTCGAACAGGAAACATGGGCGGGGGATCCCTTTGACGCGCTTGCACGCTCCTATCACTGGCTCACGCAGCAGCCGTACGTCTGTATTCCCGCCGACTGACCAAGGAGGTTTCCCATGCCTGATGTGCCTTTCTGTTCCTGCACCGATACCGCCTGCCCCATGCATCCGAGCCGTCATGACAAGGGCTGTACACCGTGCATTGCCAAGAACCTTCGGGAGGGCGAAATCCCTTCCTGCTTCTTTCACTCGATCGATCATCCCAAGCCCACCTCGGCATGGCACTATGCTGACTTCGCCGCCCTGGTGGACGAGGCTGTCCGCGCCGGCAAGGTTCCCGGATGCGGCCAGCAGCCCAAGTCCAAGTGAAAAACGCCAAGCAGGCAGGAAACCCTGCCTGCTTGGCCTTTTTGCATTTACACGATCTTCTCCAAGATCTCATCGGCATCTGCGTTAATGCAGATGGCTTTCTCCTGAATTTCCTCCGGCGCGTACGCCTCGCCGTAATTTAGACAGGCGTAGGTGGCGTCCGGCCAATCGTATGTCATCTGCCAGAAGGGGTACTTGATGATGCCCGGCGTGTTCCAGCCTGTGCCAACTTCCAGGAACAAGGTCTTTTTCTCCCGGTGGTTACGGAGGAACACGGAATACCTTCCGGAGGCAGCATGCCAGCCCCTATCTTCCACGAACCTTTCATCGCAGCGCAGATTCATGGTCATGGGCTTGCCACATTTGGGGCAGCGGGGCAAAAGTTCGGAGGGTATAGACATTGTGGGTGTTGTCCCCTCCGGAACGGTCAGTCCTCCCTCTTCATCAATCACAAAGCCCTGCGCGCGAACCATGCTGCGAACCTGTTCCTCATTGCCGTAGGTTTCCATATGGCACGGCTCGCTGCACTGGAACAGGCCGTAATCCCCCTGGGTGTAGAACAGCCGCTGCTTATCGAAGCCGGCCTTCTGGAAGCAATGATCCACGTTGGTGGTCAGCACAAAGTAGTCTTTATCCTTCACCAACTGAAAGAGCCGTTCATAGACCGGTTTAGGCGGATCCATGTAGCGATTGACATAGATGTTCCGGCTCCAGAAGGCCCAAAATTCCTCCTGCGTTGCATACGGATAAAAGCCACCGGAATACATATCGTGAAAGTGATACGCACAGGCAAAATCGCTGAAATACCTTTCAAAGCGCTCTCCCGCATAAATAAAACCCGCGGAGGTAGAAAGCCCGGCTCCGGCCCCTATGATGACCGCCTCCGCGTCCTCCAGTGCCTTCTTCAGCTTTTCCGCGCCCTCTGGCGTTTCCAGTGTAGGCACACTCCTGTTTTCCATAAAAGCACATCCTTTCCGTGGCTCCCCAGGCATCCCGCACGTCCTCTGCACGCTTTGTCTGCTCTACATCTCCCGGGAGTCAGGCGACACGTAAAATGCAGCGTCCTGCCCTGTGACTGTACCATACCTTCCACCGCTTTGGAAGAAGGCACGAAAAGGTAACTACCCGGAAGTGCACAAAGGCGGCCCATGGCCGCCTTTGTGCGTTTATTCGACTTTCAGGATCGCGAGGGAACGAACACCGCCAGACGTCGTAGCAGCTACGGTCACTTCACCCTTGCCCGTAAGTCGGACATAGGCGACCAGCTTGCCGTCCAGCGTCTCGCGCGCATCGGAGGTATACGGTGTGAGGTCATCCGGCTTGCCGTTTTCCAAGCCCAGCAGTTCCGCATCCCCCAGGAGCTGTACGCGCACAATTTCCTCCCTGCCTGCGCAGAGGATACCGCGTGCATCCTTAAGGGTATACTCCAGTATGGCGACATCCCCTGCCCGGTAGGCATCCGCATCGGCCTGCACGGTCAATTCTGCGCCCGCCTCCGGTGTCACGAGGCAGTCAGCTACCGCTCCCGCCTGCACGCGGAGCTCGCCCGGGGCAAAGGGGACCTCCCAGCTTGTGCGGCAGCCGTCCTCCTTTTCCAGGACATGTCTGCCCAGGCTCTCTCCGTTGAGGAAGAGCTCCGCCTCTCCCTGGTTGGTCATGACACTGACGATCTTCTTTTCGCCTGCCTCGCCCACCCAGGCAAAGTGCTCATTCCAGATGCCGTGCCGCTCGCTCTCTCCGCTGCCCGCGGCGACACGCACATAGGGTTCCGTCGTCCACAGGGATCTGCGCTGGGCAAACAGCGGCTTCTCCAGACCCGCAAGGTTCAGCATGCCGGCCTGCGAAATGCGAAGCGGCCAGCCATGGCATTCGCCGAGGAAGTCCACGCCGGTCCAGAGGAACTGTCCGGAGATAAACTCATTGTCCAGCACCGCATACCAGGCCTTCGGATCATGGCTGTTCTCGGAGCCCAGCAGGACGCGGTCCGGATAGGTCTTATGGTCATCTGCATAGAAGTGTTCCCGGTAATTGTAGCCGGACAGATCCAGCTCATCGGCCAGCCCGGTGCGGTTGGATAGCTCCGGGAAGGACAGGGCGCTAGTGACGGGGCGGGTGGTATCCAGAGCATGGACGATCCCCACCAGTTCCCGGGCGATCACCGGGAGGCGGGAGGCGTCAGGCTTGCGGTTGTCATACCTGCGCTCGGCTGCCGGCTTACCCTTGTCGTTGTTGCCCAGCACCTCCTGGAACAGCGGCGTCACATACGGGTCATTGGGATAGTCGATCTCGTTGCCGATCGACCACAGGATGATCGACGGGTGATTCCTGTCGCGCAGCACCATGCTCTCCAGGTCAGCGCGGTGCCACTCCGGGAAGTCCTCGGCATAGCCGAAATGCTTGGGCGGATAGACATTGTGTCCCTGCCACCACTTGTTCTTGGTGCCCTCCCACTCATCGAAGGCCTCATCCATGACCAGGAAACCCATGCTGTCGCACAGGTCCAGAAGATCCGGGTCCGGCGGGTTATGCGCGGTGCGGATCGCATTGCAGCCGCTCTGCTTGAACTTTTCGAGGCGTTTTTTCCACACATTCTTGGGTACAGCCGCCCCCCAGCACACCCGCATCGTGATGCACGCACACACCGCGCAGCTTCATGCTCTCCCCGTTGAGGAAGAAGCCATGGTCGGGATCAAAGCGGAAGGTACGGATACCGAAGGAAACCGTCTCCTCGGCCGCCGCGCGGCCGGAGCCGTCGTCCACCGTCATGGTCAGGGTATAAAGCTCGGGGGTATCGGGTGACCAGAGGCGAGCGTTAGGGACCTTGAAGGTCAGTGTGCCTTCGCCCGCATCTCCTTCAAGCACGGTGTCCTCAATCCTGGCCGTGACCTTCCCCTGCTTTGCTTCCGTAGCATAGTCCACCAGGACGGTCGCCTCTGTGCCCTCGACCTTCTCGGTGCGCACAAAGATGCTCCCCTCCACAAAGCCCGGCTGGGGCTGGCAGAGAAGGTAGACATTGCGATCAATGCCTGAGCCCGTGAACCAACGGGAATCCGCGACATCCTCATGTTCCACACGCACGGCGATCACATTCTCGCCCGCGCGCAGATACGGGGTGACATCGTAGGAGAAGCTGGTGTAGCCATAGGCGTGATTGCCCAGATAGTAGCTGTTGATCCAGACCCGGGCATGCTTGTAGACGCCCTCAAAGAGCAGGCGTGTGGGCTGCGCGGCTTCCTCCTCTGTGAGCACGAAGTGCTTGCGGTACCAGGCCGTGCCGCCCGGAAGATAGCCGGTGCCGCTGGAATGCCTGCGGTCAAAGGGATAATGCACGGCCCAGTCGTGCGGCAGCGTGACCTTTTCCCAGGCTCTGTCATCCCATCCCATGAAATCGCTGTCCTTCTCGTCCCCGAGATGGAACAGCCAGTCCTGATTCAGCGAGATTTTCATGTCCTTTTGCTCCTTTGTTGTGTATATTCTGCCCCTTCTTGGGGCAATGTGCTATCCCAGCAGTCTGTAGCGGCGATTGCCCGAAATCGGGAACTCTTCCCCCTCCGCGTCCTCATCAAGGAGATATTCATAGAGGCCATAATCCGTCCATCCGGTGTCCTCATAGAACATGGAGAGCGTCTGCACATACTGAAAGCCCAGAGAGGTATAGAGGCGCTCGGCAGGAAGGTTTCCCGCCAGCACATCCAGCCGCACAGCTTGCATCCCGCTTTGCCGTGCAAGGGAAACCGCATGCTCCACAAGCTGCGACCCCAAGCCCTGCCTCGCAAAATTCGGATGGACACCGAGCATATGGATGACAAGATATTCGTCCTTCTCCAGGGGAAAGGGCCAGGATGCGCTGTCGTAGCCCGCATTGGCCTCCTGGTTCACCACCATGGCTGCAACGATCTGTCCGCGGATCCTTCCGGTATACAGTGTACCCGCCCCAAGCGCTTCCTTCAGCGCCTCCGGGCTCGGATAGATATCCTTCTTCCAGCCAGGGGAATATTTGCAGGACTGCATCGCGTCAATGAGCGCATGATAGAACGCTCTGACCTCCTCATACGCCCTTGGGCTTTCCCTTCCGATCTCCATCTTTTTCTGTCCTTTGCTCCATGCTTTCCGCGCATTTTTCCATGTGTTTTCCGCAGGCGAATATAACAAGCGCTCTCCTGTGTGTCAAGGCTTTTCTGCCCCCGCTGTTTCTGGTATCATGGCGAGGAGACAAAACTGCATTTTTCTATCTTCCAAAAGACGATCCTACCCGGAGGTATCCCATGGTTCTACAAATGAATGCATCCCGAATTCTTCCCCAGACCCAGTATGCAGACGGCATCCTCACCTGTCCGGCATCCGGTGGCGGTATCTCGATTCCCGAAATCAGGGAGCGCACCGAACGCTACCTGAACCTGGATTTGGAGGTCCTCGGCGACAACGCCCAGGCCTTCGAGCTTCGCCTCTATGGGCAGGAGGAGGAGCCGCGCGTCACTGTGCGCTTCGGCATCAATCCGCGCTTTCACACGCGTGTCGGCCTGGACCTTCACTGGATGGACGGGCACATCCTCTTTCCCGGCCACAGAGCGGGCACGCAGAAGATTGTCTGCCACGGCTCCCGCATTGCAAGAGAGGAGATCACCAAAGCGACCCTGGTCACGATGGCGGCAGCTTCCCCTGTGTCCATCCGCCTCCACAGTCTCTCCCTGGACGATGAGATGGCCCCGGTATCGCTCCCCGAGCCCCGCGTGCTCATCGACCGTTTCGGCCAGTCCACCCTGAAGGAATGGAGCGGCAAGACACAGGACGAAACGGAGCTGCGTGAACGGCTCCTGCGTGAAGCCGCCCTCCCTGCCAGCTGGCCTGTGAGCACCTGGACGCTCTACGGCGGAGACGCACGCTATCCCCTCGCCTCGGGCACGGGCTTTTTCACCAAGAAAAAGGTGGATGGAAGATGGTACCTTGTAGACCCCGAGGGCTGTGCCTTTTTCAGCATGGGTCCCGACTGTGTCGTCGCGCGCTGCGACGGGCGCATCGACGGGTTGGAGGATTACCTCGCGCCCATTGAGGATAACCCGGACTTTGACCTGTCCGCGCTCACCGAGCCCCTGAACCGTCCCTTCGGGGAAAACGGCCGTGGGCCCGGAAAGCTCTTCTCCTATGAGCGCCTGAACCTCATGCGCGCCTTCGGGAAGGACTGGGACGGGAAATGGCAGTCCCTCATCGTATCCCAGCTGCACCGCCTGGGCATGAACACCCTGGGGAACTGGTCCGATCCGCGTCTCTTCGGGCGCATGCCATATGTGACCTCACTTCCGGAGTTTCCCTCCACCTCCCACCTGATCTTCCGGGATTTTCCCGATGTGCTCTCCCCGGAATACGCCCAGAATGCGGTCCGGTGTGCCAAGGCGCTTGAGAAGTATCAGGGCGATCCGTGGATGATCGGATATTTCCTGCGCAACGAACCGGCCTGGGCCTTCGTCGACGGACTCATCATTGCCGATGAGGTCCTGCGCGATGAGGCAGAAACGCACTCCAAGATCGGGCTGCTCCGTTTCCTGCACAGCCGCTATGACACCGTTGAGGAATTGAGCGATGCCTGGGCTCACCCCTTTAGCTCCTTTGACGATCTCCGCCGTCCCATCGAGAAGGCCTCCGCCTTCTCCGAGACGGCCAGACAGGACCTGCGCGACTTCTCCGCCCTGCTCATCGACCGCTACATGCGCATTCCCTCCGATGCCTGCCGCAGTGTTGACCCCGATCATATGATCCTCGGTATGCGCTGGGCCTGGATCTCCGATCCGCTCCTGGTCTCCGGCTGGAACTGCTTTGACGTATTCTCCATCAACTGCTATGCCGTAGATCCCACCCCCGCGCTGGACCGCGCGCGGGAACTGCAGGTCGATCTTCCGGTGATGATCGGCGAATTCCACTTCGGTGCCCTGGACAGCGGTCTTCCCGCCACGGGACTTGAGGCCGTAGAGGACCAGAAGGCGCGCGCAGACGCCTACCGCTACTATGTCCAGCGCGTTGCCGCCCATCCTCAGGGCGTCGGCTGTCACTGGTTCCAGTGCTATGACCAATTTGCCCTCGGCCGCTTTGACGGGGAGAACTACAATATCGGCCTGTTCGATATCACTCTGCGCCCCTACGAGGAGATGTCAAAGGCCGTGACGGAAACGGCCACGCTTGCCTGTGCGATCCATGCCTGCGAAGAGACACCCACGGACATCCGTCCCAAGAGCCTGCCTATGATCGCCTACTGATTTCTTCCATAATAGCAGGGAGGCTGCCTTACGGCAGCCTCCCCTTTTTTGCGTAAACGCTTTCGACTTACTTCTTGTAGGTCTCGTCGATCTGGCGCTGGAGCTCAGCGGTGACTTCATCAGCACCGGAAGCACGAAGCGCAGCCTGGAACTCTTCCACGATCTCTTCTGCAGTGCCGGAGAACTGGCCGAAGCAGATGTACTTCATGTAGGTCGTGTAGGTCTCGTTGCACTGGTTGATGTAGGACTGAACGTTGCTGTTATCGAACACGAAAGCTTCGTAGGGATACATCACAGCGATCTTGTCATACTCATCATACAGAGCGTTGATGGCTTCCCAGTTCATCTGGTTGCTGGGGATTTCCAGATCGTCGTTGCGGCCCCACCACCAGTTGGTGGAGATGGAATCGTTGTCGGCGACATAGGTGTCGGGAGTGTAGCGATAGCCGTTCTCGTCGACATCATAGGTGCGGCCCTTCAGGCCGTAGTTGAACAGATTGTAGCAATCCGCATCGTTGCGCAGGAGGTCATAGACCATCAGGGTGCGCTCAGGATTCTTGGAGGCGGCGGAGACAGCGGCCACACCGTGGGTCACGAGGTCGCGGGTCACATAGCCGGCTTCCTTGCCCCAGTAGAAGAAACCGACATCGGCATCTTCGTCATCCAGGTACATGGTGTTGTCGGTGGAGGAGTCGGGGGAGACCAGGCCGGTCCAGGTCTGGGTGTGATGCTGTTCAAGAGCGGTCTTGCCCTGACGGAATTCAAGACGGTTGTCAGCGCCGGTGTTGGAGAGAACGTCGGTCGGCCACACGCCGATTTCGTCCCATTCCTTGCTCAGCTTGGCATATTCAACCAGAAGATCGGTCTCTTCCAGATACAGGCAGTTGATGGTGTACGGATCATCCAGATAGCCGCCCCACAGAGCGCCGCTGGCAAGACCGTCGATGGCACGCCACTTCACATAGGAGGTGATGTAGCCGCTGGCCGGGTAAGCAGTGCCGTCAGCATCCCACAGCGCGATGAGCTTGTCGCCGTAAGCGCCCTTGACATACTCGCAATACTTGGTCAGGTCAGCCCAGGTTTCCACACCGTTCTCCAGGCCGGCTTCATGAGCCCAGTCCAGACGATAGGCGAAACCATGGTTGGTCCACTGAGAATAGTTATCCTCGGGGATGAAGTAGATGTCGCCGTTGTAGGT
>JAFUZB010000069.1 GCA_017476845.1 Clostridia bacterium | reverse complement strand
CTCAAACCCGCCGGCCTTTTCAATCATCTTGCGCTCAATGAGTCGCATACCGGCATCGTCATCGGCAATGATGACCCGAATGGCTTCCTGACCCATGTTCCGTCCTCCATCCATCTTGTGTACCATCTTGTGCCCTCATTATAGCGAGCATATAGTCTTTGAACAAGTAAGCAGCCCCGCAGGATGCCTGCGGGGCCAACTTTATCCGGCATACCGGACGCTTCGCCGCTCACCCGGCCGTTTGAGAACCTCCTGAAGCACAAAGGCGTTCACCAGCGCATTCCCCGTGAAATCCAGATGCAGGCCGCTGCCTGTATCCACGGCGTTCGCGCTCTCCTCTGTCTCTACAAACAGCTCCGCGCTGTGCGCACTTGGCATGAGGTCAAAGCTTTCCGGATCCCCTTCGAGGAGATCCGCATGCAAGGAGCCTGCGTACATATCCTCGTGGTGGTGTGCGCTCACCGAAACGGTGGGCTGGGCAGGCAGCTCCGGAGGGGCCATCTTCTGCACGGTTTCCTGCACCGTCTCTTGGACAGACGCAGTCTGCGCAGCTTCAAGAGGATTTCCGGGATCGGTCCTAGGATATTGCACCTTTGGTGCGGCATTCTTCTTTTTGCTCTTCTGCGCCGCGTTCACGACCACCAGAAGAATCGCTACGAGAACAAAGAGGAAATCCATTTGCTTCGCCTCACTTCTTTGCGTGGGCCTCCGCAGGTGCCGCCTGCGGTGCGCTTGCCTTGGCAATCGACTCGCGCATATCCGTATCGGCCATCACATTCTTCATCTGATAGTAATCCAGCACACCGAGCTTTCCGGAGCGCAGGGCATCGGCCATGGCACGCGGCACATCCGCTTCGGCCTCAACCACCTTCGCGCGCATCTCCTGCACGGCGGCCTTCATTTCCTGCTCATGGGCAACAGCCATGGCGCGGCGCTCTTCGGCCTTAGCCTGGGCAATGCGGCGATCCGCCTCAGCCTGGTCCATCTGGAGTTGGGCACCGATATTGCGCCCGACATCGACGTCGGCAATATCGATAGAGAGAATTTCGTAGGCAGTGCCGGCATCCAGACCCTTGGAGAGCACGGTACGGCTGATGAGGTCCGGGTTTTCGAGCACTTCCTTATGGGTTTCCGAGGAACCGACAGTGGTGACTATGCCTTCACCGACACGGGCGATGATGGTTTCCTCACCCGCGCCGCCGACGAGGCGTTCGATGTTGGTGCGCACCGTCACGCGGGCCTTGGCGCGCAGCTCAATGCCGTCCTTGGCGATGGCTGCGACCACCGGGGTCTCAATCACCTTCGGGGTAACGGACATCTGAACAGCCTGGAACACATCGCGGCCGGCCAGGTCAATGGCGCAGACCTTCTCAAAGGCGAGCGGGATATTGGCTCGCTGCGCGGCAATGAGGGCATTGATCACGCGGTCCACATTACCGCCTGCCAGGAAGTGGGTCTCCAGTTGGGCAATATTAAGATTCAGTCCCGCCTTGTTGGCCTTGATGAGCGGATCCACGAGGCGTGCGGGAGAGATGTGGCGGATACGCATACCGATGAGCGAGGAGATCGAGACATGCACACCGCTGGCCATGGCGCGAATCCACATGCCAAAGGGAATATAGTGGAAAAGAATCGCCAGAAGAATCAGAACAATCGCGATTACGACAACGATAAGAATCATACCATCCATACAGAAATACCTCCAGTCATCATGTTAGGGACACGTCTTATACGGGCTTCACCACAATACGGCTTCCCTCCGCCCTTGCGATGCGCACGCGGGTACCTGCGGGGATGAACTCCCCTTCACTGACCACGTTCAGCCGGACACCGTCAAAATCGGCAATCCCGGCAGGACGCAGTGCACCGGTTGTCTCTCCCTCACGTCCCAGGAACACCTGCATGTCCTCGGCTGCTACATAGCCGTCCTCCTTGCCCTCGACGTCCCGAAGGACCATCTGGCTCTTGGAGAACTTGCCCTTGACGGCACTGCGAAGACATACCGAGAGCACAATGGCAATCACCGAGAGGATGATCAGTCCCATGATGAGCGCCAGCACAGCGCCGTGATATACATAGGCAATCACAATCGCTGCAATCTCCATCAGGATACCGCAGATGCCCGGGACACCAAAGCCCGGCATGAAGGCTTCCAAAACGATCAGGCCGATACCGACCAGCGCACAGAGAATGGAAAGAACTAAATCCATGAAAGACCTCCTTTACGCAAGAAGGAGTATAGAGAAAAAGGTGAAGCGTGCATAGTCAAACTGTTCCAAAGATACACTTTCTCGTCTCAAATGTCAGTTTTTCTCCGCTGTTTCATCGAAGATAGATGTCGCAAATAGAGTAATGGAAGACGATAACCGTATTGCGGTTCATGGTTCATCTAAAGATCGACTCAGCCTTCTTTGTGCGCCTCAATCTTGCGCCTTTCTTCCTCTATCTCGCGCTGCAATTCTTCAGCCGTCGGCAGGGTCAAACGATACTTTGAAGCAAAGACTTGCTTGGCTTCACTGAGAACCGAATATTTCACTATCGCTTCATTTCTCTGGGAGCAGAGGATGATGCCAATCGTTGGATTGTCATCTTCATACTTGTACAGGGCATCGAACATACGAATATAGCTGTCCATTTGTCCGACATCACCATGCGTCAGCTTGCCAACTTTCAGGTCGATCAGCACATGGCATTTCAAAATGCTGTGGTAAAACACAAGGTCAAGATAGAAGTCCTCGTCCTCATAGCGCAT
>JAFUZB010000003.1 GCA_017476845.1 Clostridia bacterium | reverse complement strand
TGCAATCGGTGAACCCTTCTACGTCGTGAACTAATCGTTTGATTTGGCATGGGGCCTTTTGTATAATGAGGATGCCTCGCCTTCTTTCTGGATATGGTTGGCAGGGTAAAAGCAAAAGGCAGGAGATGTTCCAGATCTCCTGCCAAAATCATATCATGATACAGACATCTATGTGTTTATAGAGGAGCGAGTCTACGAAAAACTGCGCATTCCACTTGCTTGGTTTTTTCTCTCAAGCAGGCCGCGCAGCATGCGCTTTGGTCCAAAAAGGCCGCTTCCACGCACGTTTCTTCGTACATGGAAGCGGCCTTCCCGACCCGCCCGTCAGGGGCTAAAGTCTTCTCTAGCTGATGAGCGCATAAGCTGACCTTTTCTTCTCCTGTGGGATACAAAAAGCCATATGCAATATTTACGGCAGGTACTTGCCGGAGGCGAGGTACAGCCGGTACCACTCGTTGTGCGTCAGCGTCACCTTCGTGGCATCGCAGATATCACGCAAATGCTCGGGATTCATGGTCCCCGCAATCGCCTGCATCCCGGCCGGATGCCGCAGAATCCACGCGATGGCCACCGCAGTCTTGGAGATGCCATAGCTGTCACCGATCGCCTGCAACTCCTCGTTGAGCTTGGGGAAGTCCGGATCATCGATAAAGCAGCCCTTGATGAAGCCGCGCTGTAGGGGCGACCATGCCTGGATGGTGATATCGTTCAGCCGGCAGTAGGCCAGGGTATCCTGATCCCGCGCGATCGACCGCTCGGTGCCGGGATTGTTCATATACAGGGTCTGGTCGATGAGCTGTGACTGCTCCAGGGAGAACTGCAGCTGATTGAATACCAGCGGCTGCCGGACATGCCTGCGCAGAAGCTCCAGCTGCAGCGTAGGCACATTGCTCACGCCGAAATAGCGCACCTTGCCCGCCTGCGCCAGCGTATCGAAGGCGTCCGCAACCTCCTCGGGCTCAAAGATCAGGTCGGGACGATGCAGGAGCAGGGCGTCCAGATAATCGGTCTGCAGACGGCGAAGAGAGGCATCTACACTCTCCAGAATGTTCTCCTTGGACCAGTCAAACTCATTGCGGTCAAAGCGAAGACCGCACTTGCTCTGGATGATCACGCTCTCGCGGGCAATCCCCGACTGCTTGAAGGCATCGCCAAAGCGCGTCTCGGCCTCGCCGTCGCCATAGCAGGTGGCATGGTCAAAGAAGTTGACGCCGTTTTCCAGCGCCGTATGGATCATATGCTCCGCCTCGCTGACCGAGAGCGCCGGCATGCGCATGCAGCCGAGAATGATCGCAGAAGCGTTCTGCGGGCCGTTGACTACTGAAATGTACTTCAAACGGATGGCCTCCCTTGTTTCCTCCCACCTTCCCGTGGGACAGGTATGCGCGCGGAGCCTTACGGTCGCACGCTGACAGTCCCTACTCTACACCGGGATACCCCGGGGTGCAAGGCAGGAAAACCGTTGCAGGTCCAGTGCGCCGTTCCCCGTCTGGCTGTGTACGGTCCGACGGAAGTCCCCGGATAGACCATATCCCTTGTTTTTTCGACCTCCAGGCATTCACCAGACATGCCGTTTATGTTACACTAAAGCCCAGGGGAAATACTCATTTGTTGTCTCATGCAGCCCAGTATCCGCAACCTGCGGATACCCCGATTCCCCTATCCTTTCTTTCGGAGGTGATCATCATGATCGCGCACAGCTGCCCAAACTGCGGAGCCCCCGTTATCGGCGCATCCAGCCTGCAGATCTTTACCTGTGCCTACTGCGGAAGCCGAATCGAACCTACCCCCATGCAGCTCGAGCTGGAAAAGAAACGCCTTGAGGAGGAACAGAGGGCCAAGGAGGAGGAGCAGAAGGCCAAGGAGGAAGAGCGAAAGCGGAATCTCGAGGAGTGGCGGAAAAAGAAGGAGGCCGAGGCGGAAGAACTCCGTGCTTTCAATGAGCGTCAATCTTTCCGGAGATGGCAAGAGGGGATCGAGGATGTCTACTTCAAATGCGCTGCCCTGCGATGGCTAAGTCGGTTTTTGTTCCTTATCTCTCTGCTTGCATACACCTATCCTGTATTCTTCCCCCATCGCTGGTTCAACCGTTTCGTATTCCTCGCTGCTATCTGGATCCGGTTGAAGAACACAAAAAAAGCCGCAGAGAAGAAGGCTGCACAGGTCCCCCTGTAAACTCCGAATTTTGCAATTGTTTATACACCAATTTGAACAGACTCAACTTTGTGGGGAGCAGGTGTACCTTTGATCTTTCGACCACACGCAGTCATAGATGGCACTGGTTTTCTCTGCCTCAGCTCTTCCGTCATCTGCGTGCTTAAAGCGCATCCTTGCCCTTTCTGCCCTCCCGTGATAGCATTTCCCATGGCTGATCCCAATATCCCAATACGCAACTTTAAGGAGAACACCCCATGAAAAAGAACCTTGGTGTCGTACCCGCCGTCTATCCCATGCCCGTCCTTATGGTGGCCGCCTATGATGAGAACGGCAAGGTCAATGTCATGAATGCCGCCTGGGGCATGATCTGCAGCATGGACCGCATTGCCCTGTTCATCGATGAGGAGCACAAGACCACACAGAACCTCCTCAAGACCCGCGCCTTCACCGTTTCCATCGCAGATCAGGCGCACATGGATGTCGCCGACTTCTTCGGTATCGCCAGCGGCAACAAGATGGAGGACAAGTTTGAGCGCACCGGCTATCATGCCACAAAGAGCACCTTCGTCAACGCCCCCATCGTCGAGGAATTCCCGGTGGTCATGGAGTGCGAGCTCGCCGATGTGGTGGAAAACGAGAGCTTCTACTGCATTGTCGGTAAGATCGTCAATACCGCAGCGGAAGAAGACGTCCTGGGAGAAAACGGCAAGGTAGATCCCGCCCGCCTCCATGCCCTGATCTTTGATCAGTTCCAGCATGGCTACTATGTTTCCGGTGAGCAGGTCGGCAAGGCCTGGAACGCCGGCGCACCCCTGATGAAGCAGTAAACCCTATCGCCCGGCCATAAGGCCGGGCGGCTTTTGGGTTATAGGTTTTCCCTTTCGCCTGTACACTATGAAAAGTATTTGACGCGGCTTTACACACTCTCTATAATTCCCTTGCACATCCCGTGCAGAAAGGAAGCTGTGTCTCCATATGAAGAAAGCTACACCGGTTCAGACCATCGTTGCCATCGGCATCGGTGCCGCCCTGTTTTTTGTGCTTGGCCGTTTTGTCGCCATCCCCAGCCCCGTGCCCAATACCTACATTTCCATCCAGTACGGTCTTCTTGCCTTCATGGCTGCCCTGTTCGGACCGCTCGCCGGCGCCTTGATCGGCCTGATCGGTCACGCCCTGATTGACTTCAGCTACGGCTGGGGCATCTGGTGGAGCTGGGTCATCGCCTCCGCCGTGTTCGGCGCTGTCATGGGCTTTGTCTCCCGCAAGCTCGCCATTGCCAACGGCAGCTTTGAGAAGAAGGACATCGCGCTGTTCAATGTCTTCCAGGTGATCGCCCACCTCATCTCCTGGGTTGTCATCGCTCCTGTCCTGGATATCGTCATGTACGCCGAGCCTGCCAACAAGGTCTTTGTGCAGGGCCTGGTGGGCGGCGCTGCCAACATCGTCACCACCGCCATCGTGGGCACCCTTTTGTGTGTCGCATACGCTGCCACCAAGCCCAAGAAGGGCAGTCTTAAGGAAGAAAACTGATGCTGCGCGGCAGAGAACCTGCCGCGTTTTCCTTTTTCCGCATGTATGAGCCCTGTGAAGGAGGCACTCCCTTGTCCGATACACCCCTGGTCTCCTTTGATCACTTCTCCTTTCAGTATCACGCCCAGTCCGCGCCCACCCTTCATGACATCTGCCTGACGATCCGCAAGGGAGAGAAGGTGGTCATCGCGGGCCCATCCGGCTGCGGCAAGTCCACCCTCGCGCACTGTATCAACGGCCTGATTCCCTCCAGCTATCCGGGGGAAATGCAGGGCGAGGTCCGCATATGCGGAAAGAGCACACGTGAATTGAGCCTGTTCGATATCTCCCGCACCGTGGGCACGGTCCTCCAGGACTCGGACGGACAGTTTATCGGCCTGACCGTCGCAGAGGATATCGCCTTTGCCCTGGAAAACGACTGCGTGCCCACCCCGGAAATGCATGAGCGTGTAGAGCGCGTGGCCCGTACGGTTGGCATCGCCTCCCACCTCACCCATGCTCCCCATGAGCTCTCCGGCGGACAGAAGCAGCGCACCGCGCTTGCCGGGGTGATGATTGAGGATGTGGACCTCCTCCTCTTTGATGAGCCCCTCGCCAACCTTGATCCCGCCACCGGCAAAAGCGCCATGGAGCTCATCGATGCGATCCAGCGGGAGACCGGAGCGACCGTCGTGATCATCGAGCACCGGCTGGAGGATGTCCTGCACTGTCCCTTTGACCGGATTGTCCTCATGGAGGGCGGGCGCATCCTTGCAGACACCTCCCCCGATACCCTCCTGTGCGGCGACCTTCTCATGCGCTGCGGTGTGCGAGAGCCGCTCTACCTCTCGGCCCTGCGCTATGCGGGCATTTCCGTCACCCCCGATATGCATCCCGCCTCCTTGCAGTCGCTTTCCCTCACGGGCGAGCATGCCCGCAAGATCCGTGACAGCTTCGCCGCACTGCCCCCGCCTGCACAAGAGGAGGAGTCCGAGCCGCTCCTCACCGTCTCGCACCTGACCTTCGCCTATCCCGGCACAGGCAGCACGCGCACCTCAGGCCGCCCCGTCCTCCGGGATCTCTCCGTCACACTGCACCGGGGCGAGATGACCGCCATTGTCGGTACCAACGGCGCCGGGAAATCCACCTTCTCCAAGGTGCTGTGCGGCTTTGAAAAGCAGCAGTCGGGAAGTATGTCCTTCCCCGGTGTCGACAGTTGGGACAGCCTTTCGCTTCGCGAGCGGGCCGATCATGTCGGCTACGTGATGCAAAATCCCAACCAGATGATCTCCTGTACCATGATCTATGATGAGATCGCCCTGGGCCTTCGCAACCGCCATTTTTCCGAGGAACTGGTTAAAGAGCGGGTGGAGGAAGCCCTCCACACCTGCGGGCTCTGGCCCTTCCGCAACTGGCCGGTCTCCGCCCTCAGCTTCGGCCAGAAAAAGCGTGTCACCATCGCCTCCATCCTCGCCCTGCACCCGGAGATCATCATTCTCGATGAGCCCACTGCCGG
>JAFUZB010000068.1 GCA_017476845.1 Clostridia bacterium | reverse complement strand
TGCGGGGCCTGCCATTACCTGATGACCTTCCTGCTGGAGCACTATACAGGAAAGCCGATGTCTTACAGCTGTTCCAGGGCCAGGCCGATGCGCCTTGCCAGGATGGCGTGGCCCGCGTCATTGGGATGCAGGCCGTCGGGCAGAAGGCGCTCGCGCACCAGAGGAACGGACGGTTGGATGCCGGAGGTGGCATAGAGATCCAGGACGGGAAGCGCATAATAGGCTGCAATGTCCATGAGATAGGACCTGTAGGTGGAAAGCGGAGCCACGGAGATGGACTTGCTCCCGTCGCCCTTGGGGTTATCCTCGCCCAGGCGCTTGAGGGGTGTACACACGAGGATCGGCTTTCCTGTATAGTGCTCCAGCAGGAAGGTCATCAGGTAATGGCAGGCCCCGCAGAAGGTTTCGGGTGTGCGGTCGCTCATCACGCCCAGCGGTGCCGTGCCGTGGCCAAAATCGTTGGTCCCGCCAAAGACCACCACGGCATCTGCGCGCTCGTCCATTTCAGATACGCGCATGCAGAAATCCCGGTCATAGATATCATCTGTTACGACCCGCTGGCGTGCGATACGCGTGCCGCCGATGCCGTAGTTATTGACGGTGCAGTGAAATAGCTTTTCCATGACGGTGGTATAGCGTGTCTCCAAAGAGGAGGCGCCGGACCCCTGGGTGATGGAGTCACCGAGGACATTGATGGTTTTTCCTTCAAGAATCATGGGACGTTCTCCTTCATTCATCCGGGTAGTTAAGCATAGAAGCGAATGGGATATTCGCGTCCCTTTTGTAGAACCCTGCATGTGGGGAATAGAAAGTACAACTTCTCTGCCCGCGCTCTGGCAGGATGTGGTAAGATACAGGAAGGCACAAGCCGAAAAGCAACGGGGAGGAAGCTTCCATGACAAAGGAAGAACTGTTTGAAATCATGAAGGGTCAGATCATTGTCTCCTGTCAGGCTACACCGGGAGAGCCGCTCTATGACCCGGAGCGCTCGGTCATGCCTCTGATGGCGCGCGCCGCCAGACAGGCCGGGGCGAAAATGATCCGCACAAGCTCCGTGCGGGATATTGTGGGCATCAAGGAGGAAACCGGGCTTCCCGTGATCGGGCTGATCAAGCGGGAGTATCCCGGCTATACGGGCAGGATCACCATGACGATGCGGGAAGTCGACGAGTGCATGGAGGCCCTGGCGGACATCGTCTCCATCGACTGCACGGACTGCACGCGCGGCGACGGGCTGACCGCACCGGAATTCTTAAAGCAGGTCAGGGCCAAGTATCCGAACATCATCATCATGGCCGACTGCGCGACCTACGAGGAGGCGGTGGCGGCCTACGCTGCCGGCGCGGACCTGGTGGGTACAACGATGAACGGCTATACCCCGCAGACGAAGGATCAGAAGGGCGATCCGAACTTTGCCCTGGTGGAGCGGCTCGCCAAGGACCTTCCCTGTCCCGTGATTGCGGAAGGAAGGGTACATACCCCGGAGCAGGCCAGGAAAATGCTGGAGCTTGGGGCCTGGGCGGTCGTAGTCGGCGGCGCGATCACGCGTCCCCTGGAGATTGCGCAGCGCTTCTTTGCAGCCCTTTCCTGAAGGGGAGGGAAGATACGTGATACTGTGTCTGGATATCGGCGGCACAGCCGTAAAGATGGGCATGTGCGACAGGGAAGGGCGCCTGCTGGTGCGCCATGAGGCCTCGGTGTGCTATGACGATTACAGGACACCGATCCTGGATACGGTCCTTCGCGAAAGCCTGGCCTTTGCAGCGGCCCATCCGGAGTATCCGGTGGAGGGGATCGGCATCTCCGCAACCGGCCAGGTGGATGACCGGGCAGGCATTGTGATCGGGACCAACGGCAGGATTCCCGGATATGAAGGCAGCCGCCTGAAGGAGGCGGCGGAGCGGGCTTTCGGGGTGCATGCCTGGGCCCTCAATGACGCCAACAGCGCTGCCCTCGGTGAATGCTTTGCGGGCCGGGCGAAGGGCCATGCCAATGTCATCATGGTCACCCTTGGCACCGGGGTCGGCGGAGGGATTGTCCTGGGCGGAAGGCTCTATGGCGGAGCCCGCGGGATTGCGGGCGAGCTTGGTCATTTCACGCTCTATGCGGACGGCGTCCGCTGCACGTGCGGAAAGCACGGCTGCTTTGAGTGCTATGCCTCCACCTCTGCACTGGAAAGGCGCGTGCGGGAGCATGAAGGCGTGGCACTTACGGGCCGGGAGATATTCGCGCGTGCGGAGCAGGGGGATGCAGGGATCACCCGGGTGCTGCAGGACTGGATTCAGGATGTGGCGCAGGGGCTTTCCGGTCTTGTCCATATCTTTAACCCGGAGATGCTGCTCATCGGGGGCGGCGTGAGCAGGCAGGAGAAGCTCCTGATGGAACCGCTTCGGGCGGCAGTGTATGCCTCGGTGATGCCGAGATTTGCCGAGGGGCTGGAGATTGTTGCGGCAACGCTTGGAAACGATGCGGGCATGATCGGGGCCGCTAAATGGTATATGGACTGCGAAAAGGCATGGGGATAAGCAAAGAACGGGATCTGCCACTCAGGGCGATCCCGTTCATTGCTTATCGGAGCCATTTCTCCGGATAGCGGAGGGCTACGGCATCCAGGATAGCCTGGACAGTTGCCTCCGTGCCCTGCGCTGTCACCTGGAAGACATTGGCATAGCCTTCCAGCGAGCGGGCTTTGGCCGAGAGCATGCGCGCGGCGGCTGAGACGAAGATATGGCACTTCCGCTTGCCGTTGCGGGCTTCCTGAATCATGTTGGCGGCGGGCGTATTGCCGTCCAGGGCAAGGAGGACGGAGGGCCGGCGCTTAAAGATCTCATAGGCGAAGCTCTTGTAGATGGCCAGATGGGAGGGCTCGATGGAAACGCGGACCGGAATCTCTGCACGAAGGAGCCTGTCCGCATCCCGCTGTGTGATCCTGGAGGGGACAAAGGCGAAGCAGTCAAATCGGCCTCTGGCATGCTCCAGGAGATAGGCTTCATATCCGGTGAGGGAAGGGCCGATGACAAAGCATACCTGCTGTGGCGAAAGCTGCTCAAGCAGGTGATCGATCATCTCAAGGATCTGGGGCCGCATCACGGTCCTATGCGTATCCTGGTTAAAGCTCCCGCCAAGGAAGATCAGCGGGACACGGTCGGTGGGCAATTCACGCACGAGCGGGGCAAGGACGCTTGCACTCTCGAGCCTTTCCTCCATGGCAAGGAGATGGCTGTTGAGGATACGCTGTCCCTCGATCTTCTCTCGGTAGTACCCGGCGATATCCTGAATGTCCGGGAATTGGGCACGCTTTTGGGCAAAGGCGGACAGCGCACGGTCCATGACGGCCTTTTCCGCCTTTCGCATCTGGAGAAGCTCCTCGCGCGAAAGATTCAGGAGCTTTTCCAATGCGAGCTCCTCATCGATGGAGTCGGTCCCGTAGAGGGCTCCGCCGTCAGTCCCCTGCACACAGGCGACGCCATGGTGGAGATAGGTTTTGAGCGGATGATGGGTGAGCGTAGTGAGGTTATTTAAGCGCACATTGGAGGAAATCTGGAACTCCAGCACGACGCCGTCCCGCGCCAGTGCCTCCATGAGCTGTTTGCCCTTGGGGGAAGCGAGGTTGGCCGTATACAGGCCGTGGCCGATGCGAAGCGCGGGCATCTCCTGCCCCGGGGCAAGGGCGCGCCGGACACACAGAAGCGAATTGAGCACGTTATCGCGCAGGCCATCGTTTTCGCCCGCATGGATACGGATGGTGAAGCCCGGAATATCCCGGCTCAGGCCGACGATCTCTCCAAGGAGGGGTTCAAGCTCCCGGATATCATTGATCTCCTCCCCGATGATATCGCTTCCTGCGACATAAGGGTCTTCGGCGATGGCGGAGAGCACCTGCAGGTTTTCGCGAAGGGTATCGGAGACGATATTGTCCTTGACGATGGTCAGCGGTGTCCTTCGGATGGCCGCGAGAAAGCGCAGGGTGACGCCGGTTTCCGCTTCAATGGCGGGCAAAACGGCAAGGGCGAGGCGAAGCATCTCGGGCGCGCCGTCCGCCTTAACCAGCGTGGTATCGGAGATCTCGGCATACCGTATTCCGCAGCGGGCATAGGAGCGCGCGATCCACAACAGCTTATCCTGGAAGAGGGTGTGATGCGAGAAAGCGGGATGCATCCGATCCGCATCCATCTGCCTGAGGGCAGAGAGAATATCCGCATCCCCGATGCGCTCTATGAGGGGAGAAATCTCGATCTTGTCCTCACTGCTTACTCCCTTACAGAAGACGTAACGGTAGAGATAGACCTTCTCCAGGTTGGTAAAGACGGCCTGACCGTCCTTGAGAATGGCGAGGGAGGCACGGATGCGGGGAAGGTTATAGGCAATATGCTCGGGCGCAAGGAGCAGAAGGGACGCGAAATTGATGAAGGTGGCGTCGTTGATCTTGCGGTCAAGGTATTTTCCGGTGAGGGGCGAGGAAGCAAAGCGGAGCGCCACCTGCTCACGTTGGCGAAGAAGCGCTTCCTCCTGCGCCTGGGTCAGGCGCAGACCAAGTTTGCGCACATAGTAGAGGGGATAGCGGATCTGATGGTGGATGCCCAGTGCGATGAGCAGGTCAGGCGACAGATTGGCATTCATGTGGGTGTGCAGATCGGTTTCAAACTTGCACTCCTGGAGAATGTAGGTTTTCACTACCGTGCGCCGGAAATCCAGCGTGTAATCTTTCGTCTGGCTCATCAGTGTCTTGGAAATGGAGGGGATAAAGGCCTTGCGCTCAATCCTGCCGTCGGGGTAGATGTTGGCCACCTTGGTATCGAGCAGGCGGAAGACATAGAGCTTACGGTTCTCGCTGGTGATATAGCAGGGAAGCGTGCCGCGGATGATGCGCAGTCCGCTCTCGTCCTCGGACAGAGGAAGGCTGCACAGCCTAGCCAGATTGGAGATAAGGTTGCCGGTCGCGTGATTGGGCGTGCGCAGCACGTAAGACATGACATCGGTATCCTTGTCCAGGTAGAGCTCAACGACCATGTCCTTTTCCTTGTCGATGAAAAACTGACCGAAATATGTCATGGGTGCACCTCGCGATTTGTGTGATGGGGTCTATCTTGTGCGTTAAGCCCTACAGGGTGAGCTACACTGGGGATTTGCGATAGATGGAAAGGTGGCTATGCAGGGCACAGCCGAAAAAATGAACGAACAGGTCATAAGGCTACCATGGAAATCGATTTCATGAGGATGGCGCCTTTTTTCGTGATCTCAAGATACCAGAAAGCGTCCGGCGACCCACCAAGATAGGCGGGTGTATGACAAGGAACAAGGCGGGTTGTTTAAAGTTGACAATATCTACATCCATGCTAACATACATAAATCAATAGGTAATCGGAGATAGGGTACTCCGATCTACGCAAGGTCTGTATGCGAGTATCTGTAAGGGATCTGGACTCGTGGAATCCACACATCCTCCCACCTGTCACTTCTTTTCCGGGATGGTCTTCCATGACGAGGAAAGCACAGAAGGCCTTGATGGCGTGAATCGTGGACCTATTGTACACCATTTGTATCGGGAGGATTGGCCGATTCTTCGTGCTACCATGGCCTCTGTACCCTCGTGGAGATCAACGGGAATCAGATCTGACCTGCTCTTTGCGAGAAGGCAAGTGGGCTTAAGATGAAATATGCTCTGCCAGTTGGCTCGGATGAAGCTCGCGCACTGGGAGCGAGCGCGCGTAAATAACGCGTATGCTGTACTCGATACGAATGATCCACTCATCACTGGAGGAAGATGCATCATGGCAATGACAAATCAGGTTATTATTGATATCCGGGAAGTCATGCGCGAAAGCGGTGTGATGCCCCAAAAGAAGCAGAAGTCGAATGGGTGTACTAATAAATTCTTGGTATTTACAGGCGATTTAATGTAATGTATCATATGCTTGTACATTCCAATATATAAAAGGTAGGAAACTGTATGAGCACAAATGAAGAGCGTCAAGAACTCATCAACGATCTGAAGTCG
>JAFUZB010000067.1 GCA_017476845.1 Clostridia bacterium | reverse complement strand
TTCATTTCGGTTTCGGTTTCGGTTTCCTTTCCCATATCTCTCCTCCTTTTCTCGCCCGCGAGTATACCATGCACGCAAGGATTCTTCCAGTCCTCGGAATGTCAAAAACGGCCTGATTTGGTCGCTTCTTCCACATGCGGCACTATTGTGGTATAATTCATCTTGTTTCTTTGTGCAATCATGGAGGTGATGAACGTGCGTGTCACAGCGCGTGCCAAGATCAACTGGGTATTGGATATCACAGGCCAACGGCCTGACGGATATCATCTGATGGACATGCTCATGCAGCCCATCACCCTCGCCGATACCCTCCATCTGACAGAAGCGGACGATATTATGCTCTCCGTCACGGCTGCCCCGGAGATCGCCTCCGATCTCCTTCCACCCGGCGAGAGCAACCTTGTCTGGCGCGCAGCCGCACTCCTCAAGTCCTACACCGGTGTCAACCGCGGTGTACATATCAGCCTGGAAAAGAACATTCCCATGGGCGCAGGGCTTGGCGGCGGAAGCGCGGATGCCGCAGCAGCCCTCGTCGGATTGAACCGCCTGTGGGACCTTTCCCTCTCCCCAGAAGTCCTCGCCTCCCTCGCCTTGAAGCTCGGTGCCGATGTCCCCTTCTTCCTTTCCGGAAGGCTTTCCCGCGTCCAAGGCATCGGAGAGGATGTGCGTGTCGTCTCCAAAGGGCCGAAATGGAACGCGGTGATCATTCAGCCCTGTCCGGGACTGTCCACACGCGAAATGTTCGAACGCTTCTCGGAGAGTGAAGGTATCGCGCGTCCCGACGTGGAGAGTCTGGAGCAGATTCTGGCCCAGGAGGATCTCTCCGTCCTGCCCATTCATCCGGGCAATGTACTGGAGATCGTAAGCTGCGCCCTGCAGCCGGAGATTGGTCAGGCAGCCGGTTTCCTCGTGCGCAACGGTGCCGTATGCGCGCAGATGTCCGGCAGCGGCTCTGCCGTCTTCGGTATCTTCCAGAGCGCCAAGGATGCAGAGAGCGCTGCACAGGCCGCCAGAGAGCGCTGGAGCACGGTGTGTGTCTGCCAGACCTGTGACGAGGCACTGCTTTTGCACTGATCTTAAGCAATTTCTCATCGTTTCCTTAGTCCTGTCTTGCTTGTGTGCCTATCGGTGCTGTGATAAAATGCCTGGTGCATCATTTTCGCAACTTATCAGCAACCACTGACAATTCAGTCAGATGTTCCGACTTTTGGGAGGCTTCCTCTTTTCGATTCTCCCCAAAGTCCCTATGCTTACCACGTTCCCACATTCCATCAACGAGTAAAGGACATGAGCCATGAGCAAGAAAGATAAGAACAATGAAGAAGGCAAGTTCAACAGAAAGTCGATTGGCAGCTTTGTCATTTCAGCCGTTGTCCTGACTTCCATCTTCGGTCTCTCCCCCTTGGGCGTCGTGCTGATTGCCGCTGCCTCCTACGGTGTGGGCAAGCTGGTGGGCGTCATGTCCACCCCGCTGGACACCACCACCCACAACCGCGAAGACGTGAAAAAGACCGTCGACCCGATTCCCATGTCGGGCGATAACGAGGCCGATCCCATCATCAAGCAGGGACAAGAGCTGCTCCGGCAGATCCGTGCCGCCAACGATGCCATTCCCGACCCCCGCCTGTCAGATCAGTTGGACCGGCTGGAGGATGTGTGCTATCAGATCTTCCGCACCGTCTCCGAGAAGCCCAACAAGGCCGGCCAGATCCGTAAGTTCATGAACTACTATCTACC
>JAFUZB010000066.1 GCA_017476845.1 Clostridia bacterium | reverse complement strand
TCCATATATTGCGTTGTATCCAGAATATCATATTCATTGCTCACAACCTCGGCAGGTGCGTCATTCTCCTGGGCCTTCGTACGCCGGTACTGACTGGGGAGCACACCATATTGCTTCTTAAAGAGCTGCACAAAGGACTGCGTATTGGGGAACCCGTTGTCTGAGGCAATGCGGTCGATATGCCTCTCGGTGGTGAGCAGATCCGTGACAGCCTGTGTCAGGCGTACCTGGGAGAGATAGGCGGTAAAGCCCATACCCATCATCTTGTTGAAGAAACGTGACAGGTACGGCATGGAGAGATACTCCTGCTCCGCCACCTGCTGAAGGGTAATCCCTTCACGGTAGTGTTCCCCGATATAATTGACAATCCGCGTGATTCGTTCATTCTGTTGGCGGGCCTGCAACTGCCTTGTTTCGCTGCGCTCGGACTTAAAGTAGGTGATCAGCTCCGAGAGCAGCGCATAGCTCAGCGCCTTAGCTCGATACAGCCGGCTCTCTCCGCCTTCCGCATAGGTCCGCACGAACTGTGCCACGATCCGCTTGATATGGACAATGCCCTCGTGGTTGGTGCTGGTGGTGGAATTGCAGTCAAAGTAAAGCGGTTCCTCGGGCAAAAGCTCGGGATCGAAAAGCGACAGCTTGATCTGTACAGCCGCAAGGATGCCGTGGGACGCACTCAGTTCATGAGGCTCATTTGCATTGATGAGAATCACATCCTCCTCATCGAGGACATATTTCTCCCCGTCCACGACAATGCTTACACTGCCGCTGAGCACAAACAGAAGCTCCAAACTGTCATGCCAGTGGCGTCCCGAATGCCCCAGCTGATGAATAAAACAGCGAACAGGCACCCGCTCACCAAAGTTAATCAACTCATGCCGGTATTCCATGAAAGCGCTCCTTTGTTTCACTCAAACTGCTTGAAGCAGTTGCCTTCGCACATCCTCGGCATTGCCCCTGACAGTTTGAAAGCCAGCCTTCCGTGCTTCCTCCAGATGAGCCGGAATGTTCTCCCATACCACACACTTCTGAGGGGGAAGATCCAGAAAGTGACTGGCATAGAGGTAGCGTTCCTCCCGGAGTTGATCATTTCCGTCACACACCGCGTCAAATGCCGCATCCAAACCAAGCTGGCGCAGGATGAGAATGGCATTTTTGCTGCGCGTGACAAGGCACAGCGCCCATCCTTCCCCGCGCAGGTCGTAGAGCAGGCTTTCCACACCGGGCAGCAGACTGGACGCATCGATATTGGCCAAGAGCTGTCGGTACTGGTTGTTCTTTTCGTTTACAAGCAGCTCTCTTTCCGCCTCTGACAGTTCGGTGCCCGACTGTGCAAGCAGCCCGTCCAGCCCCTCGGGCCGGCTCAGGGTCATGGCATCCATTCCGGATATCCCTTCGGTAGAGAGCTGATTGAGCGTCAATACTGTCTCCCATGCCTGTCGATGCAGCGGAAGCGTGGAGCACAGCACTCCCTCCGTTCCCAGAAGCAGACCTTTCTTTTTCATATGCACCGCCTCGTTTTCCATCACATTACCGATATACTATCCCGTATACTATCAGATTTTTCCGTTCGTGAAAACGTCCCGCACATCCTTTCCCGATTGCATTCCCCCTGTTTCCCTGACGGAAAACGGAGCGCGGGTGATTCCCAAAGCAATGGATCTTTGATACACTTGATCCATCACAGCCTGTCTGTGCGCATCTGACGCTTTGAGCACATGACAGCTTGCATCGTTATCCGGAGGCAGAGGTCACCGGCATAGTTTTCCTGTGCCTCACCCTTCCCTCTATGCACCTTTATGCACCTTAATGCACCTCGATCCAGAAGAAGGCGAAACCTATGCGAATTGCCCTTGTCGATGACGAACAGGCCATGCGGGATCAACTGACGGAGTTTATCCGCCTTCTCTCCGCCGAGGAGGGAATCCCGCTTGAGACCATACCTTTTCCCTCCGGAAGTCGGCTCCTGGAAGCCTATGACGCAACGTATGATATCCTCATCTTTGACATTGACATGCCGGGGCTCAACGGTATGGACACGGCGCGGAAGATCCGGGAGCAGGATGAAGAGGTCGTCATTCTCTTTGTCACGAACATCGCGCAGTATGCCATCAACGGCTATGAGGTCGATGCCATCGATTACATCATCAAACCCATCGGCTACTACGACTTCGCCATGAAGTTCCGCAAAGCCCTCCGCCGCGCCTCCCGCGCACGCAGGCAAAAGCTGATCATTGACACCGTGCACGGCCCGGTCTCCCTGGAGACAGAAAGCATTCTCTATATTGAGGTCATGGCGCACTACCTGATCTATCATACCAAGGATGAGGAGTTTCGGGTGCGGGCCAGTATGAAGGAGCAGGAAAGCCTGCTCAGAGAGTATCACTTCTCCCGCTGTCACAAGTCCTATCTGATCAATCTGGCCCATCTTCGGGGAGTCACGGCATCGGAGGCCCAGGTTGAAGACCTGAGCGTTCCCCTGGGACGCGCCTATAAGGATGCCCTGCTCAACGATTATATGGCCTATCTGCACAGGTGAAGCGTATGGAACAGTTTCTAGCCTATCTCGATCAGTTCCGGTATATGGCAGGCACCCTGGGCATGCTCTTTCTTCTGTGCCATCGTACCCTGCCCCATCGGGAGAAGGAGGGCCTTCGGATCGCCTGCTCCTCCCTTGTCTGCCTTCTGCTGGCCTTTCTGTATGTCCCCCTCCAGAATGTCCTTGCGCCCTACCTGGACCGTTACCCCTTTCTCATCGGTCCCTACTGGGTCCTGATGGCCGCGGTTCCGGTGTTGCACGTGCGTGCCTGCTATGAAGTCAACTTTAGCGGCGCCCTGGTTTTTTCCATGATCGCCTCCTTTACCGAGAACATCATTACGGCCCTGGTTCGAAACCTCTTCGTCTACACCCTGTTTCCCGATTTCCCTTCGCGTCACCCCCTCCTGTATATCGCTTTCATGATCCTTGCCTATACTTTCTTTTTCCTTGCTGCCAACGCTGTGCTCGTCCCCAATCTCCAGCAGGGCATCTATGCGGGATTACGCGAGGACACCGCCACGCGGTGGGTCTATCTCTTTCTCTACATCGCCTACTTTCTCATGATGTTTGCCATCAAGCATCTCATGGAGAATCTCCTCCCTCCCCTTAGGCAGTATACAGAGCTCACGCTCACCTACCGCTACGTGCAGCTATTTTGCGTCCTGCTTCTCATCTTGCTGAGCGTGGTGATGACCGCCGTTATGTGGTATATCACCGCGCACGTTGCCCTCGCTTCCGAAAACGAGGTCATCCGCCGCCTCTCCAGGGAGAGACAGACCCAGTACGAGATCTCCAGAGAAAACATCGAGATGATCAATCAGAAAAGCCATGACCTCAAGCACCAGCTCCAGGCCCTGGCGTTGGTCTCCGACGAGGAGCGCAATAGACAGATTCAAGAAACCAGCCGCGCGATCGACTTCTATGACGCTACCGTAAAAACCGGAAACGAGGCGCTGGATACCCTGCTGACCGAAAAAAGCGTGTACTGCACCAATCGCTCCATTCGCCTCTCCTGCATGGTCAGCACCGAAAACCTTAGGAAGATTGCACTCATTGATCTGTATACGCTCCTGGGCAACGCCATCGACAACGCCATTGAGAGCGTGGAGCGCATCGAAAACCCCGAGCAAAAAGTCATCAGCCTCTCGATCCTGGACAGGAGCAATATCCTGTATATCCAGCTGGAAAATTACTTTAGCGGCACACTCACCATGCAGGGAGACCTCCCGCAGACCCAAAAGAAAGACACCTTCAGCCACGGCTACGGCGTCAAGAGTATCCGTAATATCGTGCGCCGATACGGCGGCACCATGGGGATCCGTACCGAGGGTCAAGTCTTTTGCCTGGAGATCGTCATTCCCACCTGAAGTCCGCACCTGAAGCGCGTTGTTTGTGCCAGAAACATGTTGTTTGTGCCAGACGTCTTGTCTGGCACCTTTTTTCATGTAAATATTGGTGCTGTCAAAAACGGTCAAGCATGGTCCATACGAAACAGCGAAAGGGGATACCTCATGAAAAAACGCAGTCACGTATATCGCGGAGTCGCCGGAATCTTTCTGGCGCTGATGATCATACTGGGCGTGGTGGCCCAGGTGGCCAACAACTGGGCAGACAAGGTCAATGAGCTGCTCGGCGCCTCCAGTGCCACCATCAAGCGCAGCGAGAACGTCGCAGATTACCGTTTTCCCTCCGACTATACGAACCCTTCTGACCTGGTCATTGACGAAATCCTCCTGGGCACCCGCCTGTCCGCCGAGGGCACCGTCGCGCTCAAGGGGCTTCCTGAGCTGCCAGGGAAAAACGTCACGCTCTTTGGCATGCGCAGCGGCGACAAAATGCAGTTCGGCGGCTCCATGGGTGAGCTGGTAAGCGCCGTGGAAGCCGTAAATCTTGCCAACGGCATGGCACAGAGCGGCTTTGCCATCAATCCCGCCATGGTCCAGTTCTACAAGGATCACGAGGCGGATTATGCCCCTACCCGCTCCGCCGGCGGCAATATCGTCAGCTCCTATCTGAACGATGACGGTGAAAACGCCCAGGGCGCCGAGATCGGCGAGGTCCCGGTGAGCGAGTATGATGCCGCTCTCCTTGAGGGCTACAAGGATGCCGCCGTGATCGTGCTTGGCCGGGACGCGGGTGAGAGTGCCTGCTTCTATCCCGGAATCAACGGTCTGTCCAACCCCGACGAGTTTACCTCAAGCCCCACCGGGAATATCCTCAGCCTCTCCAACGATGAGCGCGATCTGGTGAACTGGGTCAAAGCGCAGGGCTTTGGCAAGATCGTTGTGCTCCTCAACAGCGCCTCCGCCATGGAAATCGAGGAGCTGCGGCAGGACAACGCGATCGACAGCATCCTGTGGATCGGCAACCCCGGTGCCTATGGCACCTATGGGATCGCGCAGCTGCTCAGCGGCGAGGTCCTCCCCTCCGGTCATCTTCCAGACACCTTCGCCGTCAATTCTGCCCTTTCCCCGGCAGCACAGAACTACGGCATCTATACCTTCTCCAATGTGGATGATATCGAGACGACCAAAAACCACGCACTTCGCGCCGAATGGTATCTGGTGGAGGCCGAGGGCATCTACACCGGCTACAAATACTATGAGACCCGCTACGCAGACACCGTTCTCCAGCAGGGAAATGCCGAAGATGCACTGAGCGGTGAGGCTGTCAACGGAAGCCGCACCTGGAAGTATGAAAACGAAGTGTCCTATCCCTTCGGCTACGGCATTGAGGGCTCAACCTTCCAAGAGGAAATCATCGCATCTTCGATCGACTGGTCCGGCGCCGCTTCCTCCACTGTCACCGTCCGGGTAACCAATACCGGCGACCGGGCTGCCAAGCACGTTGTGCAGCTCTACGTCTCCCTTCCCTATACCGACTATGATCGCGCCTCCGGCGTGGAAAAGGCGGCGGTACAGCTCGTATCCTATGCCAAGACCGGTGAGGCAGCTGAGGGGAGCTTTAAGGATGTCGTCCTGCTCGCGCCCGGTGAAAGCGAAGAGCTCACCCTCACTTTTAACGCCCAGGACCTCTACAGCTACGATCGTCTCCTGGAGCACGACGGTGTCCAGGGTGCCTACCTTCTGGAAGCCGGCGACTACTATTTTGTGACCGGCAATGGCGCGCATGACGCTGTCAACGCCTTCCTGAAGGCCGCCTATCCCCATGTGGCGGGGAGCCTGGAAACCACAGGTGCCGTATGGCAGGAGAGTGTGGCGGACACGTACACGCTCACCGAGTCCAACGGCGTGACCATTCAGAATCAGCTCGATGAGGCTGACCTCAACACATGGCAAACCGATGTCTCCATCACCTGGCTGAGCCGCACCGACTGGGCCGGTACCTTCCCCAAGTTCGTGGAAACCATGACCGCCACCGAGGCCATGATCACACTTCTGCGCAACAGCACCTATGATGCGGCTGCTGAGCTTGCCACCTACACCGGACCCGCCGTGTTTACCTACGGCGCACAGAACAATGTGAAGGCCGTGGACTTGGTGGGACTGGATTACAACGATCCCAAGTACGATGCGCTCCTGGACGAAATGACCCTGCAGGACCTCATCAACCAGTACATCGCCTACACCGCCGAGATCCCCTACATCTCCATGCCCAAGGAGAATCCGGCCGACTCGCCCCTGGGCTTCATCGCCACCATCGGCCAGCGCACCGCCGGCAGCATCTATGAGGTGGACAAGGATGATCCCGCCTACGGACATTACACCAACGTCTATCCCGGCGGCCCCGTGGTGGCCGCAACCTTCAGCCCCCTGCTGCAGACACAGGAAGGCGTGCTCATCGCCAACGACTGCATCTGGGACGGCTATTCCCACTGGTACGGCCCGGGACTGAACCTGCACCGCACACCGTATAACGGCCGCAATATCGGCTATTACTCCGAGGACGCCGTCCTCACAGGACGCGCTGCTGCCTATGTGCACGAAGGGCTCAACCGCTACGGTATCCTCACCAATGCCAAGCACTTTGCCTTCAATGACCAGGAGACCAACCGTGACGGTCTGGCCGTCTTCCTGAGCGAGCAGGCTGCCCGCGAAAACGAGCTGCGCGGTTTCCAGATTGCGATCCGTGACGGCAACATGAAGGGCCTGATGACCGCCTTCAACCGCATTGGCGTGACGCACGTGGCCGCCCACAGAGGCCTAATGAACGGCATTCTGCGCGGCGAGTGGGGCTTTAACGGCTATGTCATCACCGACTCCGTCAAGTCCGCACAGTACTTCCTGCCCCGCGAGACCCTGATGGCCGGCAATGACATGATGCTCGGCGGCTCCAACAACGGTAAGGTCTGGAACATGACCGTGGAGGCTGTCAGCGCGGATCCGGTGATCCAAGCAGGGATCCGGGAAAGCTATCACCGCAAGCTCTTCGTCGCCGTCAACAGCGTACAGCTCAACGGCATGACACCCGATACCAACGCCACGGGAGGCCTTGTCTGGTGGGCACTGATTCTGCGCATCCTCATGGGACTTTCCTTCGTAGGCTTCGTCGTCTACCTTGTTCTGTTTATCCTCAGGTATCGCAAGGAAGGGAGGCACTAATATGAATCGCACAAAGAAACGCAGCTACGAGCTGTTCGCCGGCATCCTTGCCCTGCTTCTGACGGCCGTAGGTACCGGACTGTTCCTGATGAGTTTTTCTACCGGCTATTACACCTACGGTCAGATGAACTCTATCCTCATCACAGTTTGTATCGCAGCTGCCATTGTACTGGAAATCGCAACTGTGGCGCTGCGCAAAAAGCTCCCTGACAAACTCTGGCCCCGCTTCCTGACCTACGGCATCACCTCGCTTCTGGCCTACTGTGCCCTCACCCTCCTTGGGGACCGTGTGGAGGCCATCGGCACGACCATCATGACCGACTACGACTCCGGTCACGGCGGCGAGGAAGCTATCTACTACTCCATCGGTGCACTGGTGCTATGGCTCATCGCCATGGTCTTCAATATCACCGGGAGCTTTGAAAAGAGCGAAGAGAGCCGCAAGGGTGTCCTCGGCAAAAGAATCGTCGCTGGCCTGCTTGCCCTCGTCCTCTGCCTTGGCGTGGTCGGCACAACGCTAAGCTTCACCGGTGTCCTGCGCCTGAACGCCCCGTCCGGAAAGACCGGCACTGTCGCCAATGCTGCAGCCGCTACCTACACCGTGTCCTATAACCAGGGCAACGAAAACACCGATGAAGAGATCATGCCCGACTATCAGTTCCTCTGCTCTGATTTCTCCGGCATGGTGCGTGCCGACAGCCGCTTCTATGTGGATGTGACACTCAAACTGGACGGCAAGGGCGGCTATGATCTGCTCTCTGACGCCTATGTCATTGAATCCGGCAACCGCGCCAAGATCGGGGATGATACCGGTCTGGGACTTGTCCTGACCACGAAGGCAGAAGGTGCCTATGTGACCAATGCTGACGGAACCGTGACGATCTCCGTCCCGGGACATGCCGCATTTGAAATGCAGACCGACACTTATTCCTCTCAGATGAAATCCGCCACAAACATGAACGTGAACGGCAACGATGCCGACGGTGTCTATGACTCCGCAAGTGAGAGCGCCGTCCTGGACTTCATTCCCGAAACCACGTTCACCTTGGATGGGAATAGCATTGTTTCCTACCGCAAAGCCGATCCCAAGGGACTGTATACGGTGTCCTTCAATCAGGGCAACGAAAACACAGATGATATGCCCGGCTATCAGTTCCTCTGCTCTGATTTCTCCGGTATGGTCAAAGCCGACAGCCGTTTCTATGTAGACATCAGTCTGGATCTGGACGGAAACGGTGCATACGTCCTGAACGCTGACAGCTATGTCGTCGAGTCGGGCAGCCGCGCCGTGATCGGTGACGATACCGGTCTGGGACTGGTCCTGACCATGAAGAGTGAGGGTACCTACCTGGTCAATGGCGACGGCACCGTAACCACCGCTCCCGCAACGCACGCCATCTTTGAAATGCAGACCGACACCTATTCCTCCCAGATGAAGTCCGCAGCCAATATGAATGTGGACGGCAACGATGCTGATGGCGTGTACGATTCCAACGATGTCCCCGCCGTGCTGGATTTCATTCCCGAGACCTGTTGGACACTGGAAAATGGAGAGATCGTCAGCTACAAGGAAGCTGATCCCCAGGGCACTTACACTGTCAGCTTCAACCAGGGCAATGAGAATACCGACGAAATGCCCGGCTATCAGTTCCTCTGCTCCGATTTCTCCGGTATGGTCAAGGCCGACAGCCGCTTCTATGTTGACGTCAGCCTGGATCTGGACGGAAACGGCGCATACATCCTGAACGCTGACAGCTATGTCGTTGAGTCGGGCAACCGCGCCGTGATCGGCGATGACACTGGTCTGGGACTTGTCCTGACCATAAAAGCCGAGGGCACATATACGCTTGGCGAAGATGGCACTGTAACTACCTCTCCCGCAACCCATGCCGTCTTTGAGATGCAGACCGACACCTATTCCTCTCAGATGAAGTCCGCTGCCAATATGAATGTGGACGGCAACGATGCCGATGGCGTGTACGATTCCAATGATGTCCCTGCCGTACTGGATTTCGTGCCTGAAACCGTCTTTACCCTGGAAAGCAAGGGTAAGCAGATCGTCACCTGGGAAAGCACGGCCACCGAGGAGGAAGATGCTATCGAGGAAGAAGACATTGCTGAAGAAGCTTCCTCTGAACAGGCACCCGCTAAAGACACCTCTTCCGTCACCTTCCCCAGTGTCGACGAATCCACCACCTTCACTCTGAACGCAGACGGAACCTACCGCTTCTTCTTTGAAGCCTATGGCGTGGAAGATCTGGGGACCTACACCTTTGACGGTACCACGCTCACCGTCCTCAATGCCGCCGGTGCGGAGATGGTTGCCCAGGGCGATCCGCTTCAGCTGCATTATCTGTCCTCTATCAATGAACAGCTTGGTGGGGACTATGAGATTCCCGTCTCTGCTCTGTCCTTTGAGAACACTGCTCCCACCGAAGCCGCACCTTCCGCGGATTCCGCAGTCATCCCCAGCACAGACGGCGGCACCACCGCCACCTTCCATCCCGATGGCACCTTCGTCTTCGACTTTGAGGCCTACGGCATCCAGGAGATTGGTACCTGGACCTTCGAAGGGGGCAAACTGACCGTCACTAACCCCGACGGTCTGGAAGCCGTCGCCGAGGGCGATCCGCTCCTTCTCCACTATGTCTCTGCAGCCAGCGAAATGCTGTCCGGTGATTTCGAGATTCCGGTCTCTGCCCTTTCCTTTGATAACACTGCACCTTCTGAAGCCGCTCCTTCCGCTGATTCCGCAGTCATCCCCAGCACGGACGGCGGCACCACCGCCACCTTCCAGCCCGACGGCACCTTTGTCTTCGACTTTGCGGCCTACGACATCCAGGAGGTTGGTACCTGGAACTTCGAAGATGGCAAGCTGACCGTCACCAACCCCGATGGTCTAGAAGCCGTCGCCGAGGGCGATCCGCTCCTTCTTCACTATGTCTCCGCCGCAAGCGAAATGCTGTCCGGTGACTATGAAGTCCCCGCTACTGCTCTCTCCTTTGAGAGCCAAGCGATCGCTGCAGACACAGCCTTTGAAGAAACTTCTTCTGATGAACCCGTAGTCATCCCCAGCACAGACGGTGGCACCACCGCCACCTTCCAGCCAGACGGCACCTTCGTCTTCGACT
>JAFUZB010000065.1 GCA_017476845.1 Clostridia bacterium | reverse complement strand
GGCTGCCAGCGCGTGACATAAATGATGGTGAGCGGGGTGAGCAGTCTGTCATAGAGCATGAGGCAGACAAGCATGGCAAGAAAGAAGAGGACGGTCATGATCCTGCCCATTTCCTGAAAGTCTGCAATCACTGCGGTCACGCGGAGCACATAGGTCAGAAAGAGATACATGAGGGTAAGGGAAAGTGAGAACACGAGGAGCTTGAGCAGAACACGGATGCCTTTCCCTGGAAGGCGGTCGATCCGCCATTTGATGAGCGGATAATAGCCGAAGAAGATATAGAAGAAAGCAAGCTCCTTGTCAAACCCGAGGATGAGGATGAGCAGCGCGGTGGCACCGAAGGTGACAAAGGCGGAGGAGCGGTTAAACTCCAGCTGCACCGGGGTGAGCAGCAGACCGCACATAAGCGGCGCGGCATAGGTCATGACGGGGATGAGGGAGGAGGTGAGCATCAGCACGTCGTAGAGCGCTACGACCATGCCACAGAAGGCGATGCGCATACTTTCCAGGCGTGTCTGCGAATGACGGTTGGACATATCAGAATCGACTCCTCATATTCTGAAAATGACGGATGCTCGCGTCCTTCTGCGGTGTATTGACCGTGCCGGAGGTGGCGGAGAGCGAGCGGTTCTTGGTGACGTTGAGGACCAGTCCGATACCGCCCATGTTGGTCACCATGTTGGATCCGCCATAGCTGAGGAAGGGGAGCGGAATCCCGGTGATGGGCATGATGCCGATGCACATGCCGATATTTTCAAACACGTGGAAGAGGAGCATGGAAAGCACCCCGATAATCACCAGAGAACCGAACTTATCATAGGTGTGGTAGGCAAGCACCAGCATATGAATGATGATGACCAGGTAGGCTGCGATGAGCACCATACTGCCGACAAAGCCGAAGGCCTCGCCGATGGTAGCAAAGATGAAGTCGGTCCAGTCGGCAGGCACATAGTTGAGCTGACTCATGGCACCGTTGACAAACATTCCGATCCCCTGCATGCCGCCCGAGCCGATGGTCATCTTACTCTGCGTCTGCTGATAGGCGCTGGAGGAGGAGTATTCCGCCGGGTTCAGAAAGGCGAGGATGCGCTGGAGTCGGTACGAATCGGAGCCGGAAAAATACAGAAAGGCAAAGAGCGCACCGATGGCAATGACGGCGCCAACGCCCAGGCCGACCAGCAGCTTCCAGTCAACGCCTGAAAACCAGAGCATGACGGCGAACATGAAGAAGATCACCAGGAGGCTGCCCATCTCGCCGGACCCGATAATGATGATGGACGGGATGGCGACGATAGAAAAGACATCAAAAAAGTTACGCCCGTTACTCAGCGGGGGATCCACCTGGGAGAGCACCTTGGCCAGAATCAGGATCATGGAGAGCTTGGCAAACTCAGAGGGCTGAATGGTAAAGCCCCAGAGGGTATCCAGCCAGGCCTTCACGCCTGCGGCACGGTTAAAGATCCACACCACAAAGAGCAGGACATTGGAGAGAATAAAGAGCGGACGGGCAAACCGTTTGAACCACTGGTAGGGGATATTGGTGAGCACCGTCATGATAATCGGGGCAATGAGGACGTAGAGGCTCTGGCGCATGGCGTAGGAGGACTCCACGATATGGTTGAGCAGCGGCACATCCGAAGCGGAAGAGGTGGAGTAGGTGGCAATGGCTACACAGAGAATGCCGAAGACCGACAGGCCCATGACCATGATAATGAGGAACCAGTCGGTATGTGCGCGAGAGCGACGGTTTTCAGCGATCAAGACGGATGACCTCCTTCACACCCGGACGGAAGAGCCGGGCGAGGAAGGAACGCTTCCGCCCGAACTCGGGGATGGGCACCTTTTCTGACCGCATGCGCCGGGCGATGCGCTGCACGGCCAGCCGTGCGTCACATTCCAGATGCATGAGCGAAACGTGGAGGAGCTGCGCGCGGTAAACGCTGCTGTCCTCGGGAACGACACCCAAGAGGGGGAGGTCCAGTGTTTCGGCTACGGTCTGCGGGGGATACATTTCTCCGCGCTCAATGAGGGCGGGCATGACACGGTTGACGATCAGCTCCGGCCGGGGAAGCTTCTTTTCCTCCAGCAGGGCGACAACACGCTCGGCGTCCCGGATACACAGATCATCCGGGGTGCACACGATGATCGCCCGGTCGCAGCCTGCACGCAGGGGTAGGCGCAGGCCTTTTTCTATGCCCGCGGGACAGTCAACGAGGATGGTGTCAAACCGCTCTCTCAGGGAGGAGACAAGACGCGCAAACGCCTTGGGTGAGGTGTCCCTGACACGGGAAAACTGCGGTGCGGGGAGGAGATAGAGTTTGTCGGAATCATCAAAGGGGAGAAGGGCATCGTCCAGGGTGCAGTTCTCTTCAATGACGTCCTGGAAATCATAGATAATCCGGTCCTGAAGGCCCAAGAGCGTATCCTGGCCGCGCAGACCGATATCCATATCCAGCACAACCACGCGGTTGCCAAGAGCGGAGAGGCCGACGCCGAGGGCGGCGGAGAGGGTGGATTTACCCACCCCGCCCTTCCCGGAGGTAATGAGGATCACGGAGCTCATAGAAGCCTCCTTACGGTGCAAGGGAGTTGCCGATGGGCAGGTCATAGTCGGTGGTGCGCAGCGTCTCCTGGTCAAGGTACCATTCGATGAATTCGCGTGCGGCCAGCGAAGCATTGCCTCCGGAGAGTCCATTGGGAATGAAGACCGCCACGGCGATCTCGGGATTTTCAAAGGGAGCGAAGGCGACGAACCAGCCGTTGTTCTCCAGGTCGATGGCTGTGGTCTGCGCGGTGCCTGTCTTCGCGGCGATATCGTTGCGGTACTTCCAGTTGGTGAAGTATTTGCCGGCTGTGCCGTCCTGTTCGTCGACAACGCCCTTCATGCCTTCCTTGATGAGCGGGAAATAGATGTCGACGTTCTCCAGGGTACTGATCACCTTAGGGGAGCGCTGAGAGAGGATTTCACCGTCGGGGCTGGTGATGGAATCGACGAGGGAGACATTGTAGAGCGTACCGTTATTGGCGATGGTGCAGACATATCTTGCGACGGCAATCGGGGTAAGCACGGTCACGGACTGACCGATGCCGGTAAGAATGGTCTGCGATCCGCCCCACTTGATGGTATTCATGTAATTGTAGGTGTCGGAGATGATGGTGCGGGTATAGACCATTTCCTTGGTCATGCCCAGCTCTTCCATGAGAATGGAGCGCATATTGGTCAGCCACTGACCCTGGCCGGTATTGACGGCCATATCCATCAGACGCTTGGTGCATACACTCAGACGGTCATCGTCATATTCGATATTCCGGCTCTCACCGCACTGCCTAAGATGCTTCTTTATGGCATTGAATACGATGATGGGGAGCGAGGTGTCCTGGTTGGCCTCGTTCATGGGCTTGGTGGGGTCATAGAGGGTATTCTGGCAGCCGACCACACTGCGCACCTCGCCGGGGAGGTCGATGCCGGTCTTGCTGGTAAGACCAAAGAGGCCGGCATAGCGATAGAGGCGCTCCTCGCCCAGACGGGAGCCGAGCTCATAGAAGAAGTAATTGCAGGAGTGCTCAAGACCCTCAATGATCGTCTGGTTGGCATGCTTATAACGGTAATTCGCGGAGATCCAGCACTTTGGCGCGGTTGATTCGTCGGCGTTGTAGTTCTTGAAATAGCCCATGTCAGAGATGAGCTCGGTGGTGCCAAGTTCTTTCTCGTTCAGGGCGCCGTAGCCGGTGACCATCTTGAAGATGGATCCCGGGGTTCCGCGGGCGTGAATGCCATAATTGAGCAGAAGATTGCGGGTGTCCTGGAGGATGGTGATGGCATCCGAGCCGCCGGCCACGAGCGCATTGAGATCGTAGGTGGGATAGTTGGCCATGGCAAGCACGCGGTCCTGCATATCCAGAACCACAAGACAGCCGTGCTCGGCGAGCTGCAGATTGTACTTATCCCAGTCGCGGTTGGCGATGTCCTGCTTGTTTTCCTCCAGCCAGTCGTCGCTCACCAGCTTACTCTCCTGGACGTTTCTGGTATCATAGACGTTCTGGGCGATGGCGCGCTCTGCGACGGCCTGATAGCTGGCATGCAGGGTGAGCTTGACGTTATTGCCGTCCTGCGGGGCGACATATTCCAGTTCGCGCACCACCTTGGAGAGCTGGTCGCGCTCGACAATGCGGTAGCCGGACTTGGTGGAGGAATTCTGCGTGAGCCAGTCTTCCATGGAGGACTCGATGCCGTCTCGGCCGATGGTATCGTTATACTGGTATCCCTTGGTGGAGAGCGTCTGCCACATGCTGCGCGAGGGAATAGCGCCGATATAGCCGATGATCTGCGCGGCGAGGGTGGACTTGGGATAGACGCGCTTGGTGCCCACGGCAATCTCCATGCCAGAGAGCATCATGGAACGGGTTTCGACCTCAATGACGGTCTCATAGTTGACATCCTTGGCGATGACGATAGGCTGGGAGGCGAAGACGTTCATCTGCATCTCGCAGTAGATCGCCATGACTTTACAGATGAGGTCCTCGGAGATATCCGGGGCGACCACGGCAAACTGATAGCGGTCGTAGAGGCGGTCATAGCAGTCCTGTGCGGTAGGATAGGAGCGAGTGGAAAGATAGTTATTGCTGCGCCACTGGCTCTCGCGGGTGGCGAGCACCGTTTCCGAGAGACGCTCCGGGTCCCCGAAGTTAAACACCCATTCCTGCGTCTCGGGATCGCGCTCGATATTGAAGGAGAGGGCGAGGGTGCCGCCGTTTCGCTCGATGATCCCGATGGCGTCGATGATGGAGGCTGTGAAGGTCTGATAGCTGGATTTGCTGGAGAGGGAAACATCCTTATAGAATGTGACGTTATAGATCAGCTGGTCCTCGGCGAGCACCACGGAGTCGGCGTCTGTGATATTGCCGCGTTTACCGCGCAGTACAATGGTCTTGGTGCGGCCGGACTCGGCCTTCTGCGCATACTCCTCGGTGTTTCGGATCTGCAGATCGGTAAGTCCGATGCCAAGCGCTGCAAACATGCCGAGAATGATGACCAGACCAAAGGCGTAGCGGATGAACTTCCGGCGGGTCGCTTCAAAGCCGAGAAGGGTGCGCATGTGCCGGATGAAGGCTAGCAGTCGATGCATGGAGACCTCCTTTCGTCTTCATGGGAAAGCCAAAGGCATACAAGACATTAGACCACATAGGGCCGCGGGCTGGCTGCGCGTTGGGTCTTTGGGACCGTGCGGTAGCCGAAGAAGCGGCGAAGCGGCACAAGGACAATAAGGGTGAGCAGCAAGGTGGCCAGCATATCGGCAAAAGCGCGGGAAAAATGCACGGGAAGGAGCACATTCTCGCGAAGATAGATATAGACGATATTGACGGCCTCATAGGTCAGGGCGTTGGTGACCACGCACAGAAGCGTGCGCATCACGGGGCTGCGGTTGCGCCCTGCCTTGCCGATGCCCCGCTCATATTCCAGCTGCTTGGCGGATTTGTCCGCAAAGGGAACAGACCAGAGGAGGGCGGAGGCGGGATAGACGAACAGGTTCATCAGGATGGTGCCCGGGAGCATCAGCTCCAGAAGTATCCCGTAGATTGCTCCGCACCAGAAGGCCTGGACACGGCCGTAGCACACCGTGACAATCGCGATGACAGACAGGGTGAGCAGCGGGGTGACACCCAGGTAATCGCCTGCGGTAGATACCGCGGTCACCTGCAGGAAGTAGCCCAGAAAGATCACCAGGAAGAGCCGAATTTCACGGCTGAAAGCGCGGCCAAGTGCGCGGCGGAAATCCACTCTGCGCTGCTTTTTGGCCTTGCGCACGCTTCGTCTCGTGCTCTCCACCGTCTTGGGCTTTTTTCGGAAAAGACGGATACGCATCAGTCGTCCTCCAGCGTCATATCGTCCGGCCCAAGGGTAATGTAGGGCGTGGGTGTCGGTGTGGGCGTACTGGTGGGGGTGACATTGGGATCCTCGGGGGTGACCACGGCATACTCGAAGACCTCTTCCTCGCCGGCCTCCAATGTGATGGGAATCGGTGTGGAGGTCGGGGCCGGGGTGGGCGAGGGGCTGGGCGTCGGACTCGGCGTCTCCGTAGCCTCAATGTAATCCTCGGGGACATCGGTGGCAAAGTAGTTGAGCGAACCGATACGGATGGTCGGGTACGGCCTTGCGGTTTCCAGGGGAACAAGCTCGATGGCCGTGGAGCTGGTGGACTGGATGGCACCTGCAGCCGGCTTATAGCGCAGCACGATCACATACTCGATATGCTGAAAGTCTGCGGTGGGCTCAACGACGATATACTGCTTATTGGCATCCATGCCGCGGGTAGACTCGCGGACCGTGCCGATCGGGATGCCCTTGGGGAAGGACATGGAGACACCGGAGGTGACAACGACATCACCCGGTCGCGGAAGATGGTCGTCGGGGAGGTAATACATACGGCACATCGCGGTGCCGTCGATACCGAGGGTGCCGCGCACGGTGCCCTGGTCACGGCTGGACTGGATGAGGGCTGCGATGGAAGCCTCGGAGTCGATGATGGTGCGCACGGTGGCCTGCTTATCGGTCACCGTTTCGGTATAGCCGATGAGCGCTCCCGAGAGCGTGACGGCCATATATTCCTCCACGCCGTCGTCCCGGCCATGATTGATGGTGAAGGTGGAGAAGTAGCTGTCGCCGTTCTTTCCGATGACCGTGCAGATCAGGGGATTGAGGTTGCGGTTGGCCTGCACCTCGTCGTTCATGTTCTCAAACTGGCTCAGCTGCGTCTGCAGCTCATTGGCAAGCATCGCCTGGTAGACCAGCTGCTCATTTTCCTCACGCAGTGCCTCATAGGCGGTTTCCAGGTTATACCAGTACTTGATGCGTCTGAGGAAGGCGACAGCGGAATCAGTGATGGAAGAAAAGAAGGTCTGCACCGGAGTGACACCGTCGGAGATCGACTCGGAGACAACCTCCAGGCCCCTGGAGATGCCCGGACTTTCCACGACATTGAGCCGGAAGAGGACCACGCTCACCAGAAGCATCACAAGGATGACGCTCACCACGGTCATGAGAAAGCGGCGAAGACGCGGATGGGAGCCCGAGAGCTCGGCATTCCCGGTTTCCTCGTTCTCCTCCTCGTCTGCATCCTCTGCATCCTGGCCTTTTTTGCGGCGCTTTTTGAGCAGGAATCCCTTCTTGGGGGTATCCTGCGATTTCTGCTGGCTCTTTTTGCGGAAGCGCGCGAGGATTTCCTCGGGCGTTTCGTTATGCGGGGCTTCCTCACGCTCGGTTTCCTCCGCTGTGCTCTCTTCCTCCTGACCGGGGAGCTCGGCGGTGATGGATTCCAGTGTTTCGGTGAAAAAGTCATCTCCGGCTGTGAGCCAATCGTTGGACTCTTCCGGACGCCTTTGTTCGGGTCTGTCGGCCATTGATGCGTTCACCTCGCTTTATCGAAAATGGGAAAGGGATCAGGCGGTCTTTGCGGAGAGAACCTGCAGTCCCTCCAGCAGGTCCTGGTTTTCCAGAAGATACCCCAGGCCTAGAATGGTACAGTCGGCAGGCTCGCGTGCGACGAGCACGGGAATGCCGGTAGAGGTAGCAATGAAGCGGTCCAGGCGGGCGATCTGCGAGGCACCGCCGGTGAGATGGATGCCGTTGCGCATGATATCGGCGGCGAGCTCGGGGGGCGTGCGCTCCAAAACCCACTTGACCGAGGCCAGGATCGCTGTGCAGGGCTCGCGGACAGCCTCATAGGCCTGGGCGGTCGTGAACTCGACATCCATGGCATGGGTAGACAGAAGATCCCGTCCGCGGACATGGACATACCGGTTTTCCTCGGGCGGCATGGCGGAGGCGAGGTCGATCTTGACCTGCTCTGCGGTGCGGTCGCCGATGAGCATGCTCGAGTACGTCTTAAGATATGAAACGATCGCATCGTCCATTCTATTCCCGCCTACGTCCACAGACTGGGAGACGACCATGCCGCCCAGGGAGACGATCGCGGTATCGGTCGTGCCGCCGCCGATGTCCACCACCATGGAGCCGATGGGCTCATAGACGGGCAAACCGGAACCGATGGCGGCGGCAAGCGCCTTTTCAACCGTGAAGATTTTCCTGACGCCGGCCACCGTCACAGCCTCATAGAGGGCACGGCGGGAGAGGGCGGGCAGGGAGGCGGGGACGGAGAGCAGTACGCGCGGCCGGATCAAGTGGTTGGTTCCGATGGCTTTGCGAAGAAAGTATCGGATCATGACCTTAGCGGTGTTGAAATCGATGATCTCCCCGCCGCGCACAGGGCGGATGACCTCGCTGGCATCGCGGGTCCGGCCCAGACGGTACCCGGCTTCATCGCCGACATACAGGACACGGTCCCGCTTTTCCCCGTCGACGACAACCAGTGTGGGCTCGCGGATGACGATACCGCGGCCCTTGACATAGACAAGGGTATTGGTGGTTCCCAGATCAATGGCAACATCGGGTGCGGAAAAGGACATATCATCCCATCCTTTGTATCGTTTTCAGATGTGGGGTACGGACACCCCGCATTGCAGGAGGAGCGAACGGGTGAGGGGCATCGGAAGCCCGATCACGCCCGAGGGCGTACCGCGCACCTCGCGGATAAACATGCCCGCAATGCCCTGCAGGGCATAGGCGCCGGCCTTGTCCATAGGTTCTCCCGTGGCGACATAGGCGCGAATATCCTCCTCGGTAAGAGGTAAAAAGGTGACTGTGGAGGTATCGACCCCCTCAAAACAGGCGCCCTCCCGGGAAACCACACAGACACCGGTATGCACCTGGTGGCTGTTCCCGGAGAGGAGTCGCAGCATGCGTACCGCATCCTCCTCATTCTCCGGCTTGCCGAAGGGAATGTCATGCATGGCAACAAGTGTATCGGCGGCAAGCACGATTTCGCCCGGGTGGCGCGCAGCAACACACAGTGCCTTTCTGCGGCACAGTTCGCTGACTGCCTCCCGCGCACCGAGGTCAGTATGTTCATCCACGTCGGCCGCGTCGACGGCAAAGCTAAGTCCGGTCAGGGCAAGCAGCTCACGACGTCTTGGCGAGGCAGAGGCTAGAATCAAATCAGACACGGAATCCGAGCACCTCCCAATGCACAACAGATATCCATTCTCAATTATACCACAAACAAACAGGCCTGGGAATTCCTGCGCGGGTCTATACCTACTGCGTATTCGTGTTATAATGGCAGGGCCTGCGGGCAATGGATTACTTTTCGGAGGCGGAGCATGGACTTTCACAAACTCCTTGAACTCTACTGGACTTTCGCGCAGATCGGGTGTGTGACCTTCGGAGGCGGGTATGCGATGCTGCCCATCCTGGAGCGCGAATTGGTGGACAAGCGGCAATGGACCACCATGGACGATCTTCGCGATTACTTTTCTATCGGGCAGTGCACGCCGGGCGTGATTGCACTCAATGTATCGACCTTTATCGGCGAAAAGCGCGGCGGTGTTGCCGGTGCGCTGGCAGCTACCATCGGTTTTCTGACCGGCCCGATTCTGATCATTCTTGTGATCGCGGCCTTTCTGACCAACTTTGCGCAGCTGGAAATCATTCAGCATGCCTTTGCGGGCATTCGCGTCTGCGTGTGCGTCCTGATTGTGCAGGCGGTGCTCAGACTGTGGAAAAAGTCGGTCATTGATCCTTTTACCCTTGCCCTTTTCCTGATCATCTTCGCACTCAATGCCTTCTCGGGCGTGCTTCCCGTAAAGGTCCCAGCCGCGGTGCTGGTGCTGTGCGCGGGTGCCCTGGGCATACTTGTATCCACCATGCGCAATCGCAGCGCAGGCGCAAAGGAGGGCAAAGACCATGAGTGAGCTTCTGCATCTGGTCCTTGAATTTGCTAAGACCGGGCTCTTTTCTGTGGGCGGCGGCCTGGCGACACTGCCCTTTCTGTATGAAATGTCGGACAAGTGGGGCTGGTTCTCGCACGCGGATATCGCGGACATGATTGCCGTCTCAGAGTCGACGCCGGGGGCGATCGGCATCAACATGTCCACCTATGCAGGCTTTCGGACAGGCGGCGTGCTGGGTGGGCTGCTGGCTACGATCGGTCTGGCCACGCCGTCGATTATCATCATTCTCATCATTGCGCGTTTCCTTGCGCGCTTCAGGAACAACCGCTATGTGGAAGGGGCGTTTTACGGACTTCGTCCCGCCTCCATTGCCATGATCGCGGCTGCGGGCATTAATGTGGCCAAGGTAGCCCTGGTGAATCTCTCCGCCTACGCGCAGACGGGGCAGCTCGGGGACCTGTTCGTATGGAAAGCAATTTTGCTGGCCGTGCTGATCTTTATCGGGCAGCGCAAGCTCAAATGGAGCCCGGTCATCTTTATTGCGATCTCGGCGGTGGTTGGTATCGTCCTGAAATTCTGACATGTGAAAAGGCAGGGAGCATTCCCTGCCTTTTGATTATCTGGCGATTTTGGCTGTCAGGCCTGTCCGCTTAAAGGCGGTGACAAGCACGCAGCCGACGATGACGGCAACGGCTTCTCCCACACCGACCTGCAGCATGGTGAAGAAGAGCGGAAGGCCGTAGCTGATGGAGAGAATAAAGCCGACGATCACGGCATTGGAGAGGATGGGGCACAGGGCGGCCAGCACGAGATGGTCGCGCAGGTGCCAGGACCCGATAGCCGCAATGAGTGTGGCGAGGGTGCCGAAGATGATATCCAGGGCACCGACGGGGCTGAGAAGGTTGGACACCAGACAGCCGATGGTCAGACCGGGCACGGCCTCAGGGAAGAGCACCGCGAGCATGGTCAGGGCTTCGGAGAGCCGGCATTCCCAGCCGGTACCCGCGCCGTAGGAGAGGACGGGCGTCGCCAGTGTGATGACCGCATAGAGCGCGGCAATCATGGCAGCGACACACAGGGAACGTGTGTTGAGCAGTCTCCTGAACATAGGAGCGCCTCCTTAAAGGTATTCGGCTTGTGCGAAAGAAGTCGCAGGCCGGGAGATATAGTAACGGATGAGGGCAAAAAAGGCAATGAAAAAATGCCCGATGCCGGGCATATTCATACGCGCAGATACGGTCCCCAGATTTCAGCGAGGCGCTCCAGGGAGAAAGCAGCATTGGCAGGGCTTGTGCTTGGCATGACAAGCCCCGGTATCCCCGTCTTTGCTTCAAGATAGCGCTGATAGGTTTTCCCGGAGAGACTTCCGTTGAGCAGGATACGCTCAATGGGAGCGACAGAGAACACACGGGAGAGATCGTTGGGAACGACATCCCGGATACTGGCATCCGAGGAACCCTTCACGGTGCAGCTCCCCACGCTGTCCCACAGGGCGAGGTGATGGGCAAAGACGAGGGCGGTTTTTTCCTCGATCGTCTCCGGAACCTTCGTGTCATAGACGCGTGCGAGCAGGCGCCAGAAGCGATTCTGCGGATGACCATAGAAGAACTGCTGTTCGCGGCTTTTCACCGAGGGGAAGCTTCCGAGAATCAGGATACGGCTTTCCGGACAGACAAGGGGCGGGAAGGGATGGACAAGCGATTGACTTTCCATCGCGTTAGGGCAGGACGATCCTGGGGTTTTCCTTGCTGGGACGGTAGAGCACAAAGCGGCGGCCGATGCACTGTACGCCCTCGGCGCCAAGCGCCTCGGAGAGCGCGTCCAGGGCCTCACGGGCCGTGAGCGGACATTCCGGCTGTACACAGCCCTTGATGAGTTCCCGCGCCTCGAGTGCCGCATCTGCTCCGGAAAGTGTGCCGGGGACGATCCCGTCCTTTCCGATATAGAGAATGGTGTCGATGGTGTTGGCCATGGAGCGAAGCATGGCGCGTTGCTTACTTGTCATAAGGTTTTCTCCTGTCAGGTTAATCGATAAAATCAAAGTCGATATCTGCTATGCGGACAGTGGCGCCCTCACCCGCGCCGGCATCCCGCAGGGCGTCAATGACCCCCAGACGGCGCAGCGAGCGATGGAACCAGTTGATGGACTCATCATCGTCAAAGTTGACGGAATCCAGCAGGTGATCCATGGCGGAGCCTACGACCACAAAAACCTCACCGTCCATCTCAATATGGAAGCTCTCGGTGGTTTTGGTCTCCAGAAGCACCGTTTCCGGCTCATAGTGCTGAATGGGCGGGAGATCACGGAGCTTTTCCTCCACGCAGTCCAAAAGCGGTTCCAGTCCCTGATGGGTGGCAGCGGAGATAGTGAAGACGGGAATGGACACGCCGAGAGAAGCGATATGCGCCTTCATGCGGTCGACATTTTCTGTGCTTTCGCACAGATCGGATTTATTGAGCACCAGGATCTGGGGACGGGACGCAAGATCGCCGTAATTCTCTAGCTCGCGGTTGATCTGGTCATAATCCTCTATGGGATCGCGGCCCTCGGAGCCGGAGATATCGACTAAGTGCAGTAAAAGCCTTGTACGGTCGACGTGGCGCAGGAAATCGTGACCAAGGCCTACGCCTTCCGATGCGCCCTCCACAAGCCCGGGGATATCCGCGAGCACAATATCCTCCCCATGCCTGCGGACGATACCGAGGTTGGGAGTGAGGGTGGTAAAGTGGTAGTTCCCAATCTTGGGCTTGGCGCTTGTGACCACGGAGAGCAGGGTGCTCTTGCCGACGTTTGGGTAGCCTACGAGGCCTACGTCGGCGATGGTTTTCAGCTCCAGCAGAAAGGTGTGAATTTCGGTTTTGGTGCCGGGCTTTGCGAAGTTCGGCGCCTGCCTGGTCGGGGTGGCAAAGTGCATGTTGCCCCAGCCGCCGCGGCCGCCCTTGAGAAGGAGCCGCGTTTCCCCGGGCGTATCCATATCGGCGACGACAAGGTTGGTTTCAGCATCCCGGAAAACGGTTCCTGGTGGCACCTTGATCGTAATGCTCTCGCCACGCTTGCCGGAGCAGCGCCCGCCCGCACCGTCCCCGCCGCTCTGGGCGGTGAACTTGCTTTTAAAGCGAAAATCGAGGAGGGTATGCATATTGGGATCGGTGAAGACGTAGACATCGCCGCCGTGGCCGCCGTCACCGCCGTCGGGTCCGCCGTTGGTGACGAACTTTTCCCGGTGAAAGGAAACGGAACCGTTTCCGCCGTTGCCGGCTTTACAGGTGATCTTTACGCGATCGACGAAATTACTCATAGGTTTTCCTTTCCCTCAAGGGTGGGATGATCAGTTGCGCAGGGAGTGCAGCGGGGCAGGGATCCGGCCGCCGCGGGCAATAAAGTCCTCGCAGGCATAGCCATTGACCGGGATGACGGGCGCAAACCCGAGCAGGCCGCCAAACTCCACGGTATCACCGGCTGCTTTGCCCACGGCCGGAATGATACGCACGGCTGTCGTCTTGTTGTTGACCATACCGATGGCCGCTTCGTCTGCGATGATGCCGGAGATCGTGGCAGCGGAGGTATCCCCGGGAACAGCAATCATATCCAGGCCGACGGAGCACACGCAGGTCATGGCCTCCAGCTTTTCAAGCGTCAGTGCACCGCACTGTGCGGCTTCGATCATGCCGATATCCTCGCTGACCGGGATAAAGGCACCCGAGAGACCGCCGACATGGTTGCTAGCCATGACGCCGCCCTTTTTGACAGCATCATTTAAGAGCGCAAGCGCAGCCGTGGTTCCCGGCGCGCCGGTGCGCTCCAGTCCCATCTCCTCCAGGATTCTGGCCACGGAATCTCCGCGGGCGGGGGTGGGCGCGAGGGAGAGGTCGACGATGCCAAAGGGGATGCCCAGGCGCTGGGAGGCTTCGCGGGCCACAAGCTGACCTACGCGGGTAATCTTGAAGGCGGTACGCTTGATCGTTTCTGCGACCACGTCAAAGGGTTCGCCGCGAACCGCCTCCAGGGCGGTCTTGACGACACCGGGGCCGGACACGCCCACGTTGATGGCCGCCTCGGGTTCCCCGATTCCGCAGAAGGCACCGGCCATGAAAGGATTGTCCTCCACAGCATTGGCGAAGACCACGAGCTTGGCACAGCCCAGCCCGTCCTGGGCAGCGGTATTCTCGGCGGTCTTACGGATGATTTCGCCCATCTCGCGCACAGCATTCATATTGATGCCCGCACGGGTGGAGCCGACATTGACCGAGGAGCAGAGCCGCTCTGTCACCGTGAGCACCTCAGGGATGGAGGCAAGCAGCCTCTCATCTGCGCGCGTAGCACCCTTTTGCATGAGGGCAGAGTAGCCGCCGATGAAGTTCACGCCCATCTCGCGGGCAGCGTCATCGAGGGCTTTGGCGATGGGCAGGGGATCGCCCTGCGCGATGAGACTGACAGGCGTCACCGAGATGCGCTTATTGACAATCGGGATGCCCAGCTCACGCTCCAGATCCTCCCCAGTTTTTACAAGGTCGCGGGCTGTCGTGCACACCTTGTCATAGACACGCCGGGCACACTTTTCCGGGTCTGCATCCGAGCAATCCAGGAGATTGATCCCAAGGGTGATGGTGCGGATATCGAAGTTCTCCTGCTGAATCATGTGCATTGTCTGCAGGATTTCGCCGGTTTCAATCATGAAATCACTTCCTACTTAACTTATCTGCACATGCTTACACGCGGTGCATTGCGTCAAAGATATCCATACGCTGCATATGAATGGTCATGCGCAGCTCGTCGCGGACACTCTGCAGCTCTCGGTCGATATCGGCAAACTCCATATGCGCGCCGTCGAGGTCAACGACCATCATCATGGTAAAGTATCCATCCAGGATGGTCTGCGTAATATCCAGAATATTGATGTTCAGGTCGGAGAGCTTGGTCGCCACCCGTGCAATGATGCCGGTGGTGTCAAGTCCTGTCACGGAGATAAGAGCCTTGGTCATTACAGAATCCTCCATCAAGCAAGTTGGAACGCGTGAAAATATAGGCGGGAAGAAGGGAAATGTCAAGGAAAACCGGAACGGAATCCCCGCCCTGCCCTTGATAGAATTTCGGCAGGGCAGTATAATTGCAGGCGATATTTCAAGTGCACAGGAGGAAAGCCACGTGGCAGTACCGGATATTCATGACTACCGGGGAAAGCGCATTCATATGATCGGGATCGGGGGCTCGAGCATGTCGGGTCTGGCCGAGCTGCTCATTCACGAGGGCTATATTGTCACGGGGTCTGACAGGACGGACGGGTATCTGATGAATACGGTCCGCGATGCCGGCGCCAAAGTAACGATAGGGCACCGGGCGGAGAATGTGCACGGGGCAGATCTGGTGGTGTTTACCGCCGCCATTTCTTCGGATAACCCGGAGATGGTGGAAGCTGCGCGCCTTGGGATTCCCACGCTGGAGCGCGCCTATCTCCTCGGACAGCTCATGGCGGGTTATCCATGGTCGGTAGCGGTGTGCGGCGCGCACTGGAAGACGACGACGACCTCGCTTCTTTCGCAGATTCTTCTGGAGAACGGCAAGGATCCGAGCGTGCACATCGGCGGCAGACTGGATGCAATCGGGGGATCCACACGGATCGGACACAGCGATATCTTTCTTGCGGAGGCCTGCGAATTTCGCCGCTCCTTCCTGCAGATCACGCCTACCCTTGCCGTTGTCATGAACATTGACGCAGATCATCTGGACTGCTATCGGGATATCGATGAAATCGAGGAGACCTTCGGTCTTTTTCTCTCGCGGATTCCCGATGGCGGGATTGCGCTTGGCAAGGGAACGGATGAGCGTATTGTCAGGCAGCTGGGCAAGCTTGCCTGCAGAACACTGACCTTTGGACTAAGCGACACATGCGACTATCACCCGGGGAACCTTTCCGAGGACAGCCGCGGGTACTATGCCTTTACTCTCATGTACGGTGCGGAAGCGCTGGGTGAGGTACATCTGGCGGTTCCGGGCGCCTTCAATGCGGAGAATGCCCTGGCAGCGCTTGCTGCCGCGCATCTGCTGGGATGCGACATGCAGAAAGCCTGTGCCACCGCCTCTGCCTTCTGCGGTGCACACCGGCGCTTTGAACTTACCGATACCATTGACGGTGTGGAGATCTTCCACGACTACGGGCACAATCCTGCGGAGATGCGCAATGCAGTCCATGTAGCGCGCAGGCGCAGCGAGGGAAGAGTGATTGCAGTCATGCAGCCGCACACCTTCAGCCGGGTGCGAAGCCTTTTCCCCGATTATCTCACCTGCACCGAGGAAGCCGATATCACCCTGGTCACCGACATATGTGCGGCCAGAGAAAAGGATCCCGGGGATCTGCATTCCGGCATGCTGGTGGACGGGATGCGGGAGCACGGTCTGGAGGCGTACTGGACGCCGAGCTTTGATGAGACGGAGGCCTGGCTTCGGGCACACTGGCGGCCGGGAGATCTTGTGATCACGATGGGCTGCGGAGATATCAACATGCTCAACGCCCAGATCCATGCACATGAGAGCAAACACGAATAACACGATACAGAAATGAACAGGGAAGGCGAGAACCATGCCAAGTCAGCGTAATCGGAGGATTGTCGATCTGGAAGCGATCCGCCACAACATGCAGCTTATTCGGTCGATTGTACCCAAGAGCGCACGAGTGATGGCGGTGGTGAAAGCGGATGCCTACGGTCATGGAGCCGTGGAGGTGGCTGAGGCTTCGCTTGCCTCCGGAGCCTCCTTCCTTGCCGTGGCTACCGTGCCTGAGGGCATGGAATTGCGTCAGGCGGGGATACGCGCCCCTATTCTCGTTTTGGGAGAAAGCACACCCGAGGAGATGGAGAATGCGGCGGTAGAGGAGATTACCCTCACCGTTTCCAGCACAGAGGATATCCGCCATGCCGCCGATGCGGCACGCATAGCCGGTCATCCTCTGGAGGTTCACCTCAAGGTGGACACGGGGATGGGACGCATCGGGGGCAGGAATCTGGATGAGCGCGATGAAGTTCTCGCGGCCATCTCGGATGCGGACGGCGTGACGCTTACCGGCATCTTTACACATTTCGCTGATGCAGACGGCAACGGAAACGATTATACCGATATGCAGCTTGCCCGCTTCCAGTCGCTCACGGCAGGACTTCCCGAGCAGGTACTGCGCCATTGTGCAAACTCGGCTGCGATTTTACGCAGGATGCCGGAAGCGGCCTTTGACATGGTGCGTGCAGGCATTGTGCTCTACGGTTACCCGCCGGTGGAGACCGAATTGGACTTCCATATGTGCATGCGGTGGGAGAGCCGTGTCATGTTTGTCAAGACGATTACACGGGGCGAATGTGTATCCTACGGCTGCACCTACAAAGCCAAGCGGAAGACGCGGGTTGCGACGGTGGGATGCGGTTATGGCGACGGCTATCATCGCTCTGCGAGTGGAAAGGCATACGCCATCGTCCATGGCGTGCGTGTTCCGGTGATCGGTCGGGTATGCATGGATCAGCTGATGGTGGATGTCTCCGATGTCCCGGATGTGGAGGTCGGCGATACCGTGACACTGATGGGAGAAGAGGGCGAAGCGCGCGTTTCGGCTGACGATATTGCCTCCTGGGCAGGAACGATCAGCTATGAGATTCTTCTCTCCACGACGGGCCGTGTGCGCAGAGACTTCATCAACCGTTCATAAAACGCCTGTATCGTTTGGACGAGTATGTTTTTGGATGAAGGAATGATTCGTGATGGATAAGAACACTACTGGGAAGAACACTACCGGTGCGCAGATTGTCGTAAGCAAGCCGTTTCTGACGGGCAAGGCGGTTGACTCAAGCACGCTTAAGTCAGCGCTGATGGTATTCGGAAGTCTGTTTGTGGTCGCGATCGTGTACCTGATTGTGTGCGGCGTGATGAACTTTGATATCGTCGCACTTCGTCTGGTACTCAACGGGCTCGTCGTCTTTGCGACGCTTGCGATTTACTATTCGGCCGGCATGTCACAGGGCTCGATTGCGGTCAATAACGGAGAAATCATGTATCACCGGCGCGAAACCGGGGCAAAAGTGAGCGATGACGAACTTTCCCGGTGCTATCATCCGGCCAAAGGCTTTGTATCCGGACTTGCTGGCACCTTGCCGTTTTTCATGTGTGCCCTTGTGCTGGCATTGATCGCCAAGCGGCAAGTGACCGGCCTGGGCGCACTGCCCACCTGGGTATCTTCCCTTGAAACACGCGAGGAGATCGGCGCACCGCTGGCCTTCTATCATGAGGGTGTATCTCTTGGGCTGGAGGGCGTGCTGCGCATTATTGTGCGACTGTTGATCATGCCTTATGTGAACATGGTCGGTGCAAACAATCCAGACGGACTGCTCATACTGGAGCGTGTCAGCCCGCTGCTTATCCTGCTTCCCGGCGTATTCTACGGAATTGGCTATACCCGCGGCGTACAGGTTCGTGCAAAGGTGCACACCGACATTGCACGCAATACCAGAAAACGTGCAAAGAAAAATCAGAAGGCCAAGAAAAAGCCGGTGCAGCGCGGAACAATCGAACTGAACTGACAGGAGAGGACACATGCGGATCATCGGTGGATCGGCCAGAGGGCGCACGATTGAAGCGCCTAAGGGCATGGACACGCGACCGACACTGGATCGTGTGCGGGAAAACCTCTTCAATATCCTGCAGCGGCGTGTTTTTGATGCAAGTGTGCTGGATCTTTTTGCGGGAAGCGGAGCGCTCGCGCTGGAGGCGATATCACGGGGTGCCCAGCGGGCGGTGCTGTGCGACATGGATGCGCAGGCGCATCGTATAGAAAAGGCCAATGCACAGAAACTCGGCTTTGAGGAGAAGTGTACCTTTCTCCACTGTGACTGGAAACAGGCGCTGACTCGTTTGCAGGCACAGCATGCATCATTTGACCTGATCTTTTTGGATCCGCCCTACCGGATGCATGATCTGCGCGAGGTCACAGCGCTCTGTGCGCAGGTACTCACAGACAGCGGCTGCATGATTGTGGAATACGAGCGGGGAACGCCGCCGGAAGTGTCGGAAAAGCTGGTACTTACAGACGGCAGAGGATATGGAATTGCGGGCCTGAATTTTTACGGACACGCAGATAGCCAAGGGAGCTGATACGATGCCGACGGCGGTCTATGCGGGCAGCTTTGATCCCGTTACGCTGGGTCACCTGGACATTATCAGGCGCAGTGCAGAGATATTTGAGCATCTGATTGTCGCGGTGGCGGACAACCCCGATAAGCATGCCGCATTCACGGTGGAAGAGCGCATGGAAATGCTGCGTGAGAT
>JAFUZB010000064.1 GCA_017476845.1 Clostridia bacterium | reverse complement strand
GGCTTCCTTCTGTGCGTCGTCGGCAGCAACGGGCCGAAGCTGGACCTGCTGCTCTGCGGGCATATAGGAGGGCGTCTTTTTCAAGTTGACGCCGTGGGAGGCACAGATCTCGCTGCACAGGGGAAGAAGTAGATTCTGCATGACGGACTGGGCACTCTTCATGCGCCAGCCGGTATCCTCGGTCAGCATCTGCATGTCCTCGATATGGCGCGCAGCCAGCTGCGGGGTCAGGAAGCCAAGCTCCATATAGCGTCCAGTACTGTCATTTTTGATGCCGATCTTATAGACGCGGTCGGACCAGTACGCTGTGGCGGTGCGCACATAGGCCTGGGCGGCGTTTTGCTCCATAGCTTTCCGGGAAGGCAGAACCTGCGTTTGGGCAATCTGGCTTTCCGGGCTTTCCTCCTCGCCGAACAGAAGCTTCCAGCCCGTGGTCTTCTCAAAGGTGCTGCGCCGCTCCTCGTCCTCTGGCTCGGTGCCGGCAAGCTGTACACGGTAGATCTTCTGGGTCTCGAAGTAAGCGTAGCGAAGAAGTCTATCGGAAAAGAATTGCATGAGCAGGCGGGTGGCCTCGGCATGGTTCGTGGAGGGGCTGATAGAGACAGTGAAGCCTGTATTCTCGGTAAAGGTTTGTATAGCTGCCTGTACGGATTCTCTGTCGACGGCATCCGGGAAGGTGAAGAAGAGGACAAGCTCCTTTTTGTCCATATAGTAGCCGATGCGCTTGTATCCGAGCGGGGCGAAGGCTTCCTCGGCCAGGACGGAGATTTCCTGCTGTGTCTTCTCCTTGGGCGTGAGGAGCTCTTCCACCTCCTGGAGCGTGCGCGGATGGAACAGAAAGAGCCGAGAGGGGTTGGGCGCAAAGTAGACCGAGTCAAGCAGCATGCTTTGCCAGCTGTTGATATCTGTATTTTCGGAAGGTGCGGTTCCGGTATAGATGCGGATGAGCTGCACAGCGGAAAGTTCGCGCTTGGGATAGTGTTCTGTCACAAAATGCCAGAGGGCGCGCTGGCCTTCCTGTGTGGGTAATCCGGTTTCCTGGTCTACCTGACCGTGCATGATGTAGGGCAGGCGATCCCCTAACTGCTCGCGAATGGTGCGGAACTTGAGGTCCACGACTTCTCCGACATCCGGAGCATAGAGCTGGCGGAGATGCTCTCCGGTGACATGCGGTGCGAGCTGACGGATGATATCCGGGTCGCCGTGCACCAGGCACACTGCGCGGGGAGAGAGCTGGCCGAGAAGACCGAGGATCTCACTCTGATCGCCGTGTGCGGAAAGGCCGACACGGGCAACCTGTGCGCGCACCGGGATGACCTTCCCGTTTAGGTTGATGGTGGGAAGAACTTCCGGCCCCTCATCCTGCTTATCTAACGGTGCCTCTTCCTCGGCTTCCTTCTCTTCCATGAGCTTGATGAGGGTACGGCCGGGCGCTTCTTCATCCTGGTAGCCTGTTATAAGAATCAGGGCATCGGGCTGCATGGCGAGCGTCTCTGCGTACAGGACGGAAGGGCCGCCGCTGAGCATGCCGGAGGAGGCGATAAAGATTGCCGGTCCCTTGGCCTCAAGAAGGGCTTTGCGGTCATCTGTGAGGAGAACCGCGCGGATTTCGTCGGTGTAGAAGGGCTCGTTGCCTTTGAGAATGGAGCGTGCAAGGCGTCCGCGCAGGTAGGTGGGGTTGGTCTTATACACCCTGCAAATATCCCGGACCATACCGTCGACATAGACGGGAACCTTGGGGATGTCCCCGTTCTGCATACCTTCGCGCACAAGGAGGATCACTTCCTGCGCGCGTCCCAGGGCAAAGCTTGGGATGAGCACTTTACTGCCCTTTTGCACAGCCTCACCGACCAGACGGATGAGACGCTTTTCCTCAACCTGGCGGTTAGCGTGCAGCTTGTCTCCGTAGGTGGCCTCGGTGATGACGACATCGGGCCGCAGGCGCGGGATACGGATGCCTTCAATGGTGCGCTGGGGGAAGGCGGCATAGTCGCCGGAATAGAAGACAGAGCCTTCCGGGGTGGTGATGTGAATGCAGGCTGCGCCTGCAATATGTCCGGCGGGGTAGAAGGTGGCATGTATGCCGGGGAGGATTTCGCGCTCCACGCTATAGTGCAGTGGGGTGATGCGATCCATCATGGCCTCGACATCGCCCTCCACATAATGCGGTATTTCCTCTTCCTGCATGGCCATGATTTTCAGTGAGTCAAGGAGAAGGACGCGCGTCAGATCCATGGTCATGGGCGTCATATAGATACGGGCCGAAGGATAGGCACGGGAAATCATGGGCAGTGTGCCGATATGGTCCATATGGGCATGGGAGATCAGGATGACATCCGCTCCGCCGAGCTCCTGAATCAGGCGAAAATCGGGAATCGGGTCCTTCCCGGTACCCTGGCGGATACCGCAGTCCATGAGGATCCCGTATTCTTCTGTCCGAAGAAGGATACAGCTTCCGCCAACCTCCATGGCGCCGCCTGCAAATGCCAGTTTCATCGACATCTCTCCTATCCGTTCATTGCATAACCATTATACCTGAAAACCGGGGAGGTGAAAGAGGAGGGAGGGACTTCTTTCGATCCCTCGGGAAACGGATGCGCTGTTTCTGTCTTCGGAGGGCAGTAAAGAAGTGGACGCTGCCGAAATCGGCAGCGTCCATAAATGTGTGTACTTGTAGGGTCCGGATCATGCCTCGGGGGCAGGATCTGCATTGGCTTTTCCGACAAGGCCGCCGGTGGAGACATCCTTCATCATCTTGGGAATATCCAGTCCGCAGGCTTCCTTGACGGCTTCGAAGGTCTGGAGCATGGTGCCGGCGGTATCGCGAACCATGGAGGAAGCACCGCCTTCTCCGAAGAGAATGATCTTTTCCGTCTTGCTCAGGGGCTCGCTGACGGCACTGGCAATCTGCGGGAGCTTGTCGACCACCATCTCAAGCATGGCCGCCTGGCCGTAAAGCTGCATCGCCTCGGCTTTGCGCTGGATGGCTTCCGCCTCGGCCTCACCGCGCATACGGATAGCCTCGGCTTCCTTCTGGGCTTCGTAGAGCTGTGCATCTGCTTTGGCCTGCCGCTCAAACTTCTCAGCCTCCGCCCTGTAGAGCATGGCGTCCTTTTCTGCGGCAGCCTTTTCACGAATCTCCACATTGAGGCGCTCGCGCTCGATCTCAACCTCCTGCTTTTTCAGCTCGGTCTCCTTTTCCAGGCGGGTGAGCTCGGCGGCTGCGCGCTCGGCCTCGAAGGTCTTACGGACTCTCTCCTGCTCGATCCGATAGGCTTCGTCAGCCTTGGCCTTCTCCTGATCGGCTTCAATCTTATAGCCTGCCTGCAGGAGAGCGAGCTCCTTATCCTGCTCGGCAATGGCCGCATCGGCTTCGACCTTGGCCTTATGGCCTTCCTGCTCGGCCTTGGCGCGGGCGATAGCGGCATCGCGCTCTTTGGCTACAACGTTCTGGGTAGCCATGGTCTCAATGACCTGACCGTCTTTGTCCGAGAAGTTCTGAATGGTGAGGTTAATGATTTCAAGGCCCATGTTGCTCATGTCAGACATGGCAGCCTTGATGGATTCCTGAGCGAACTTGTCACGGTTTTGGACAAGCTCGGCGATGGTCATCTGGCCGATGATCTCGCGCATATTGCCTTCAAGGACATCCTTGGCGAGAGCTTTGATCTGGTCGGAGTCGTAGTGAAGCAGCTGTTCCGCTGCGGTGGCAATCGACAGGTCGTCCGAGCCGATCTTGATGTTAGCCACTGCGTCCACGACCACAGAGATGTACTCCTTGGTGGGTACGGGCTGGGCTGTTTTGATGTCCACCTGCATGAGGCACATATCCAGCTTATCAATCCGCTCAATGCCGGGGATATAGAAGGTGGCGCCGCCACGTACGATACGGTAGCCGAACTTCTTGGCGGACACGGTGCCGTCAGGGTTGCGAACCTTGTAGCTTCGCCGCAGGAGACCGGAGATGATCAGGGCTGTATCTGGCGGCGCGATCTTGTATCTCGGCACCAGCTTGAGCAAGATATAGCCCCCAAGCAGGATCAGCAGAATAACCCACCATTTGGTTGCGAGAAAATTGAGCATAACCTCCATACTGTACCTCCTCAGTGGTTCATCAGCCTCATGGCTGTTGAAACAAGTATAGGGTAAGAAGCAAAGAAAACAAGAGAAAGCCGCCCAAAACCACCAGACAGTACACTAAATATACATTTGGAGTACCGAGTTGACAGACGGGATGGGTGAGTAGCACATGAGCAGTTTTGCGCAACAACTGAGAATTTAGCAGAAATCAACATCGGACAGCAGAAAAACAATGTGCATAAAAAGGTTTGTGTTGGAAAGATGAGGCGATAATGATAAAATCGAATTCATCATCTCGGCCTTCCTTTGAGGAGATATGTGCGTACCGGTAACGGACGGTAAATGTTCCTGGGAAGTTGTAAACATGTGTGGTAAGACTGACTGTTTTCAGATACGGGATGATAGTGCATTTTCTTTATGAGAGGGAAATCTTTCCAAGTAAAAATGCAAGGTACTACTTGTTTCTATGCGCAAAGATCATCTGAACTGATGGCAAGATCCTGAAGACGTGCTGTAGAGAAAGGATGCAATCATATGTGTGAATTCCGTCGTGCAAGAGATACTCATTCTTTTGATGCGGGGAAAAGACTGATCATGACGATGTCGTGTTTTTTGCTTGTCCTGCTAATGGTTATTGCTGTACCTGCAGCAAAGGCGGCGGAAACCCCTGCGGATATGTTTACATACAGCGTGCTGAATGGCACCTATTGTTCAATTACCGGTTACACGGGTGATTTTGCGGAAGTAGTGATCCCTTCTGAGATCAATGGCTATATAGTCCAGAAGATCAATGATGGTGCGTTTAAGAATAACAAGATAATCACCAGCGTGGTTTTGCCTGATCTTCTGGAAACCTTGGGCAACAATGTGTTTCAAGGCTGCACTGCGCTGACAAGTGTGAGCGGTGGTGCATCGCTGATCAGTACCGGCAACTATACGTTTGCGGATTGTACATCACTTGTAAGCGTAGTTCTCGAAGATAACTTTACAACCGTTGGGGATTATGCGTTTGCAAATTGTACTGCGCTCACGGACATCCATTTTGGTAGCGGTCTAACCATCATAAAGGGACATGCCTTTGAAGGTTGCGTCTCTTTATCAGATCTGCATCTTCCGCAGGGGATGACAACCATCTATGCATACACGTTCAGTGGCTGCACATCCCTGACAGAGATTGAACTGCCGGACAGTATCAAAACAATGTCGGCGGATGTGTTCTACAACTGCAGCAAGTTGACGAAGGTGAACTATCCAAAGTCGTGGACGACAGTTCTATCAAAGTATAATGATCAAGGATATAGTGAG
>JAFUZB010000002.1 GCA_017476845.1 Clostridia bacterium | reverse complement strand
TGTCCCAATCCCGCCGCCGAGTCTGGAAAGTACCAGACCCTGGCCAATGAGTCTTGTCGACTGGTATTCCAGCTGGGCCAGCTCCACCTGAAGCTTGCCTTCACTGGAGGAAGCTCTCTGGGCAAAAATATCCAGAATCAGGGTCGTACGGTCTACTACCTTGACGTGCAGAATATCTTCCAGGTTGCGCACCTGGATCCCGGTGAGTTCCTCATCGAAGATACACAGGTCCGCCTCCAGCGCTTGAATCTGTCTGGAGAGCTCCTCCGCTCTGCCACGTCCGATGAGCAGTGCGCCGTCAGGCCGATCCCGCTTCTGCAGGAAGGAAGCCACCACCTGTGCGCCTGCGGTTTCGGCAAGCCGTGCCAGCTCCCGCAGGCTCTCCTCGGACTCGATGCCCATGAGCACACACTTTTCCGGGCCTTCCTGCTCCGCCCTCACACTGTGTCCAACCAGTCGGTCACTCTCCGCAATCTGCTCCAGCCATTTTGCATCCGGGATGCGTTTGTAGGACACAATATCGGTGATGAGGACATCGCCATCATTTTCCCCGGTGAGGAAGGAGGCCTGCACTCCGACCGGTGCGCCGTCAAGGCAGCCTATAGCCACCATGGCGTCATAGCGGAAGCCGCGCATCGCGCTGATATCCACATCGCTCAGACGAGGATCTCCATTGGGATGGGTATGTACGCACCGCACACAGCTCAATCGCTGTGCATTGCGGCGCAGCCGGTAGTCGCGCAGCTCCACATCCCGATCGCTTCCCACTGATACATCGACAATCTCACCGTCGCGTGTGATATACACCGCGATCTCACGCCGAATCGCACCGGTAAACTGCGCCAGGACCTCCGCAAGCTCACGGGGAAGAAACAGATCCTCGTCCAGGCTCACATCATAGAGCGCGGCCAAACGGTCAATCAGGGTATCACGGATACCCTCCAGGTTTCCGTGAACTTCGTTCTTTCTCATATACTCTCTCAGTCTGCAAACATGTTTGGCACATGCGTAGTAATCAGCCGTTCGTATTCCTTGAGCACGCCTTCCATGATACTGTCCCAGCTGACCGGGATCGTATTCCTGGCACACTCTCCGACCGTCTCCACCTCGGGGATAGCCCGTACAATCGCCTCTGCGATTGCCTCCGCCGTCTCATTTTCACAGATGAACCCGTTGTGTCCGTCCTGTACACCCTCCGCAGAGCAGGATCCCTTGACCACAATGCCCGGGGTATGCATGACAGCCGCTTCGCGAAGCACCATGGGCGCATTATCGTAGATGGAGGGAAAGACAAGAAGGTCGGCTGCATGATAGAGGGCCATGAGCATCTCCCGGTCATTGACAAAGCCGAGGAAAGTCACATCCTTTTCCAGCCCCAGATTCTTTGCTTCCAGTACAATCGCATCATAATCCGGCCCGTCGCCGGCAGTCACCAGCTGAAAGGGGAATCCGTCACGCTTAAGGATCGCGCAGGCACCCAGGATGCCGTGCAGGTTCTTCTTGTAATTATGCTGTCCGACAAACAGGAGTACAGGCACACCGCTTTTCAGCGTAAGGCGCTCCTGCAGCCTCTTTTCTCCCTCCGGTGAGAGGTCCTCCACATTCGTCCCGTTCTCCATGACCATGATATTCCCATGATAGCCATAGGAATGAAGTACGTCCGCCGTGGCATTGTTGACTGTCCATACCCCGTCGCACTTGTCATAAAAACGGATCAGACGCTGTACCACGGCCTCGGCAAGCACTTTGGAGTGCGTCTTGGCCAGGGCGTCATCGTAATACTTGGAATGAAAGGTACTCACTAGCGGAATATCGCGCTTGCGGGCGATCTTCAGAGCTTCCGATCCCGCAAGAAAGGGACTGTGCGCGTGCACCAGGTCAAAGGGTACCTCACTTACGCGGCGTCTGAACTTAGGATCCAACGCCGGAAGTCCCATACGGAAGAGTTCTCCGGGCACCCGCATGCTGGCAGAGAGGATGGCAGGCACACCATAGAGCTCTGCCGGATTCGGAGATTCCGGTGCAATATAGTAAGCTTCGTGGCCCATCTTGGCGAGCGTCTGGCAATAGCTGAGGGTCACACGACCCACGCCGTCCACGCTCGGGGGATAGGTATCCACAAACTGTCCAAAAATCATCTGTTTCCCTCCATGAGGTCACAAAAACGGTCATGCCTCAAATGCCAAATCGCCTGTCGCCAAGGGCAAGGGTAATGGCAGCATCCAACGCGGTAAAATCTGGGATCACGATGCGTATCCGGTCAGAGGCAAGCTGCGCGCTGACATATTCCTGCATAAACCGGTTGCGAAGCAGCACCGAACCCCAGAAAAGCACGCTCACCTTTTCCTCTGTCATCTCCATCTTTCGAAGGAGCGAAGTCACCAGGAAAGCAAGGCTTTGGGC
>JAFUZB010000063.1 GCA_017476845.1 Clostridia bacterium | reverse complement strand
CCCTGTCTTTACGAATCAGTTTGTGGGTCAGGCAGGTCCCTTCGTCCTGGGCGAAAACATTGACGCCGTCACCAATGCTACCCTGACCTCGGAGAGCATCGTCAAAGCCGTCAACGCGATCGTCGAAAATGCTCCCGCCCCCACGGAGGAGGCCGCTGCTACCGAAGAAGCTGAAGAAGTGCTTACCGCCACTGTGCCCGGCTTCGGTGATCTGGATGTCATCATCAGCCTGACCAAAGCCGAAGACGGCTCCGTTGCTTCCCTCACCATCAATGCCGATACCCAGACCCCCGGTTTGGGGCAGCTCGCTGCAGAAGAGGCTTTTACCTCCCAGTTTATCGGAAAGACGGCGCCCCTTGTCCTGGGCGAAAACATTGATGCGATCGCTGGCGCGACCATCACTTCCTCCGCTGTCGTGGATGCGCTCAACAGTCTTCTCTCCGAAGATGAGGCAGCCGCGCTGACACTCACTGTGCCCGGGTTTTCCGATCTGGATGTCATCGTGACAGTGGAACAGGCCGAGGACGGCACTGTAGCCTCCCTTACCGTGGATGCCTCCACCCAGACGCCCGGTTTCGGTCAGCTCTGCCAGGAAGAAGCCTTCACCGCACAGTTTGTTGGAAAGTCCGCTCCGTTTACCCTGGGAGAAGGCATTGATGCCGTGAGTGGCGCTACCATCACCAGCACCGCTGTGGTGGATGCCGTCAACACTCTGCTCGCTAAATAATCCATCGCGCTTCAAGGAGTGCTGCATATGCAGCACTCCTTTTTATTTCGCTTATAGAGATTATCTATGGCTTCCCATCGGGGAAATGAATTGGACAGACCATGCAAAGCGCACTAGAATGCACGTAATAAATCACGAGGAAACGGAGGCGCACAGCAAATGTTCAAGCAGTGTAAGGCCATGTGTTGCGCGGAGATGTGCCGTTGTACATCTCTGTATTTGCTGTGCATGCGCATCAGGTAACATCGTTTATCCGAAAAATGCCCGCACAGCGGGCATTTTTTCATCGTCTTAAAGGAGATGCAAGGATATGACACTCCAGCAGCTCAACTACGTCATCGCTATTGCTGACGCGGGCTCCTTCAATCGAGCAGCTGCCAAGCTCTACATCGCACAGCCCACCCTGACCAGTGCCATTAAAGACCTGGAACAGGAGCTGAAGCTATCGCTGTTCCATCGCAGCGCGCGCGGCGCCGTGCTCACCCCCGAGGGGCACGATTTTCTTCCCTATGCGCGCTCGGTGATCAGCCAGTTCCAGAACCTGCAGGACGTCTATGGCAAGGAGGGCAAGCGGAAGCAGAAGTTTTCCGTCTCGACCCAGCATTACTCGTTTGCCGTCAAGGCCTTTGTCGAGCTGACCCGCGCCTACGATGTCTCAGAATACACCTTTGCGATCCGGGAAACCCGCACCAAGCAGGTCATTGACGACGTGGCCTCCTCCCAGAGTGACATCGGTGTCCTGTTCCTGAGCGATTTCAATCGAAAGGTCATTCTCAAGCTCTTTAGCGACAACGGCCTGACCTTTACCCATCTCATCGACTGCAACGCCTACGTCTATCTGTGGAAGGAACACCCTTTAGCCAAACAGCAGTCCATCAGCTTTGAGGATCTGCTGCCCTACCCCTGCCTATCCTTTGAGCAGGGGGATGACAGCAATTTCTTCCTCTCTGAGGAGATTCTTGCCACCAATGACTACCCGAGGATCATCAAATGCTCCGACCGTGCCACCGTCCTCAACCTCATGGTAGGGCTCAACGGCTATACCCTCTGCTCCGGGATCATCTGCGAGGAGCTCAACGGCGGAGACTATATTGCCATTCCCTACGCGCCCAGCCCCGACAATCCCAACAGCGTCATGGAGATCGGCTACATCACGCGCAAGTCTGCCGTCACCGGAAGCGTTGGGAAACGGTATGTCAGCGAGCTTGAGCACTATCTGGGAATTCGCGAGGAGGAAAGCTATGCCTATTCGAATCAGTGAGCAGATGCCTGTAGTCAAGCGTCTTGAGGCCGAACAGATCTTTGTGATGCCGGAAGAACAGGCAGCCAGGCAGGACATTCGTGAGCTCGAGGTAGCCATTCTCAATATCATGCCCAACAAGGAGGATGCGGAGCTTCAGCTCCTGCGTCTTCTTTCCAACACGCCCCTGCAGGTGCGTCCCACCTTCCTTCGCCTGGACTCGCATCATTACAAGCATACCTCCGAGGACTATCTGCAGCGGTTCTATCAGCCCTTCTCATCTGTCATCCACCGCCGCTTTGACGGCCTGATCATCACAGGAGCCCCGGTCGAAACCCTCGAGTTTACCCAGGTCGATTACTGGAGTGAGCTCACTGACCTCATGGACTGGGCCAACACCCACGTGACAGCCGTCATGCATCTGTGCTGGTCAGCACAGGCAGGGCTGTACCACCACTACGGCATCGAAAAGCATCCGCTGCCCGCCAAACTCTCAGGCGTCTATGCGCACCGGACCATCTATCGGGAGGCCGCCCTGACCCGGGGATTCAACGACGTCTTCCATGCGCCTCACTCGCGCTATACCGGGATTCTGCGCGAAGAGGTGCAGCGCCATCCGGAGCTCATCATCCTTGCCGAGTCGGATATTGCCGGGCTCTATCTCCTCCACGACAAAGAGAAGCACCGTCTTTTTGTCACTGGACACCCCGAGTATTCCAGGGCCACCCTGGCCAATGAATATACGCGGGACATCGGGAAGGGGATCCATCCCGCCATCCCCACCCATTATTTTCCCAACGATAATCCCGCCGGCGTCCCGCTCTTCCAGTGGAAGGCCCACGCCAATCTCCTCTTCACCAACTGGCTGAACTATGAGGTCTATCAGGTCACGCCCTATCAGCTCTGAGGAAAGCTATCATCCGAATTGATAGGCATGCATCAGGAAAAGGAATTGGACGCGCCCTTCCCTTCCGCATACAATAAACCTCAGTCAAGGCGAGCGGACCGGTCCCTTCCCTCTTCCTTCTTTCCGACAGTCTGCCGGCCCGGCGCCTGACTCATCCCATGCCATATACGCAGCCATAAGATACGGGAATCCTCTCCTTCTATACTCCCCGAGAGATCGGGGTTTTTTCATGTCTGTATCCTCCAGCACGAAAAAAGCACCGCCGAGGCGGTGCCGGGAAAAAGTCACAGGCGGCGCGTTGCAATCCACAGGCTCACTGCACCGTCATAGATGAGCGTAATGCCGGCTGCGATGAGGGGAATGGCAAGCGCGGTCATGGGCTGCGAGATGAAGATCAGACCCACAATGATGGTGATCAGGGCGAACACGAAGGAGATATTCCAGCGGCGGTATCCGATCTTCTTCAGATCCAACGCCTTGACCATGTTGATGATCCCAGAAACGAGGATGATAATCCCGATGAGCGTCGGAAAGATGGATGCGATCCCCACGGGATTGGACAGCACAATGATACCCCCGACTATGGCCACCAGACCCCCGCCCAGGCGTGTATAGCCTGTCCAGCGGTTGGTACGGTGACGGAACCAGCCGATCACAGAGATGGCGCCGCCAATGATCAGGGCAATCCCCAATAGCTTAAGTGCGATCGACAGTACGGGATTAGGCCAGACCACCAGGATAATGCCAAAGACAATCATGAGAATCGAAAGGAGTACCGGGCTTTCCGTGAGTTTCCTGAGCATATTTGAACCTCCATACGCTGTATTTCCCCTCTGTGAAAGGGCAGTATACCGGATTCTCTTTTTTTCTTGCAAATCCTCCCGACATATGGGTTGCCTGGCGATTTTTCATTGCTTTTTCATCTGTTTTTAAGTACAATGGTATTTGTTTACCGGAAAAGGACAAGGAGGAGCTCTCATGGCCAAGACATACCAGACGGATAGTAGCGGCAGATATATCGGGCAGATTGATCCGATTGATTTTCTTGGACAAGCTACCATCAAAGATATTACCGAGAAAAAACTGCTCGATCATATCAGTGAACTTAACCGAGGATCGCTTTCACTCACTGGTAACTACAAAGAAGGCAGATCCACCTTTTCTATAACCATTAAGCGGTTACCTACAGATCTTGATGACACCTTCAGGAGCATCTACTGCTATTGTACTTCACCGCGCTGTTTTGGCACATGTATTCATGCCAGGGTTCTTCTCTACGCTGATTTTCTTAAGAACGGGCCCATGCCCCTTACGGAAAATGAATCGCACTTCTATCAGCGCAAACGCCGTGAGGCACAGGAGGCCGAGCAATCGCGCAGAAACAAGCTCAGCAGGCAACTCTCCAAAACAAAGGTGGATGTCCTGACCGCCATAGGCAAAGAGACTGTACCTCAGGGCCTTGTTTTCTATGATTTCAATGCCATGCTGAAGGATATGCAAACGAACGCTTTTTTTGTCAAGCGTCTGGAAGAAATCACCTCCAGCAAAGATAATCCGGTGCAGCCGAGAATCACAGAAGATATCGACCGTACAGGCATCCGCTCTCTGAACGGTTCTCTAAGCTATCATGATCCGCTGTACTATTCCTCCACCCGAATTATCCTTCGGCCCACCAGGATCTATTCCATCTCCTGCGATTGTCCCAGCGGAGGCGAAATGTGCCAGCACAAGCTCGCACTGTTGCGTGCTATGCGCAAGTTCGTCTATCATGATATGGCTTCGGACATGACAGACAAAGCCGCAACAACCTTCTTCACCTCCATTCATCAGGCGATCACCCCCGAAAACATGACGATGGCCAAGCCGGTGGAGAAGCGCAAATGTCTGACGATTGAACCGCGCATCTCCGTGGAAAGCGGTATCGCCAAGCTGTCCTTCAAGATGGGTCATGTCGGCTCAAGGCTGATTGTCGTACGCAACCTAGCAGACTGCGTCAACGCCTACAACAATGAGCGCGTCCTCTCCCTGTCCACCAAGGAAAGCATCAACTTTGCTACTGAAACCCTCACAGATGCTGCCGAGCCGCTCTTTGCCATCATACAGCGGCGTGTGCGCGAGGTTCATGACGCCAACAACAAGCTCCAATCGCGTTCCTGGGCAGCTACAACCCTCTCGCTTCCCTACCAGCAGGACCTACAGGGAAGCCTGCTGGATCAGTTCTATGATGCCGCCGAAGGTATGACATGCGAGTATACCGACAAGTCGCATAACTGCGTGGAAACGCTGACCATTGGTCATGACGATATGAACTTCACGCTCACACTGGATCGGCTCAGTGACGCACTGGGACACTTTGCCGGTGTCTCCGTTTCGGGTATGATTCCCGTTCTCATCAACGGCAGCGGCATCCAATACATTCTCACCCCTACCATGCTCTCGCGCGTCACCAGAGAAGAAAAACGGGCCCTCCAGCCCTTCACCTCGGTATCTGACAGGTCAGGCTACTTCCGCTTCCAGGTAGGTCTCAATCATCTGCAGGAATTCTATTATCGCATTCTTCCGAGCCTGATCGACAACAGCAGCGTCACCCTGATTGATAACTGCGGGGATGAAGCCAGAAACTATCTCCCGCCCGAACCTGTCTTTGCCTTCTACTGCGATCTGGAGGACGGAACGCTCTCCCTTAAGGCGACTGTATCTTATGAGGAGCATCGCAGTGTCCTCGGAGAAAAGGGGTCCACAGATAAAGGCTATCATGATGTCGAGCAGGAAACTCGAGTCGTACAGGCTATTTCCCGGTATCTGGATTCGTATGACACCCATGGCCAGCGATTTATTACCAAGGTGACGGACGATACATTCTATGATTTTCTGCGCGAGGGTGTCCCCTATCTCTCCCATTTCGGAACAGTGAGCGGAACAGATGCCTTCCGCTCCAAGCGTATCCGCTCCACACCTTCCTTTACCGTTGGCGTCTCCGTAGACAGCGGCATCATGGACCTGTCCATTTCTTCCAAGGATCTGAGCACGACAGAGCTTCTCCATCTTCTGGAGAGCTATCAGAAAAAGAAGAAGTTCTATCGTCTCAAGGGCGGAGATTATATCGACCTGACCAACAGCGAAGAGCTTCAGGAGCTCCTCGACCTGTGCGGCTCACTGGACCTTGTGCCTACGGACGCGATCAAGGGCAAGCTGCACCTGCCCCTCTTCCGTGCCCTCTATCTGGACAGAATGCTCGAGGAGCACGAGAGTATCGCAACCACCCGCGACCGGACCTACCGCGCAATCATCAAGAACTTCAATACCGTCAAGGATGCGGATTACGAGATTCCCAAGAGCCTTGAGAATACGCTCCGGCCCTATCAATCCTTTGGCTTCAAATGGCTTTCCACCGTGGAGCATGCAGGCTTTGGCGCTATCCTGGCCGACGAAATGGGCCTTGGTAAAACCCTGCAGATCATTGCCATGCTTCTGGCAGCCAAGGAAAACGGGAATACCAAGCCTTCCCTTGTCGTATGCCCGGCTTCCCTCGTCTTTAACTGGCAGGAGGAGGTCAGGCGCTTTGCCCCTGATCTGAAGGTAGAGACCATCAGCGGACCGCTTGCAGCACGCAAAGAACAGTTCAAATTGCTCAGCGGTCAGGCCAGTCTGCCTGCCCCTGCAACCGTAGGTGCGACCGCACCTGCTCCGGAGGCACTGCCTGCACCCGCGCCTGCGCCTAAGCGCCGCGGCAGACCGCCTAAGAATCGTGTCGTAGAACCCGTCGTACTTCCTGCACCCACCTCTTCCGAGGTCATTGTTTCGGATACAAAGCCTGCCAATACCGCCGATATCTACGTGACTAGCTATGATCTCCTCAAGCGGGATATCGGAATGTACGAGCCCCTTCAGTTCTATGCCTGCATTTTGGATGAAGCACAGTACATTAAGAACCAGAATGCCGCTGTCAGCAAAGCCGTCAAGATCCTGCATGCAGATCATCGCTTTGCGCTGACAGGTACCCCTATCGAGAACCGTCTCTCCGAGCTGTGGTCCATCTTCGACTTCCTCATGCCCGGGTTCCTGTATACCTCCTCTCAATTTGTTGAGCACTTTGAGAGCCCGATTGCCAAGCTCAAGGATGAGGAGGCTACTGCTAAGCTCAAGAAGATGGTCGGTCCCTTCATCCTTCGCCGGCGCAAGGAAGACGTACTCAAGGATCTTCCTGCCAAGCTGGAAGAGGTCCGCTATGCGCGCTTTGACACCACGCAGCAGCAGCTCTATGACGCCCAGGTGGTCCATATGCGTGAAATGATCCATGCCGCAGATGCCACCCAGGAAGACAAGATGAAGATCCTCGCCGAGCTTACCCGCATCCGTCAGATCTGCTGCGATCCCTCCCTGGTCTTTGAGAATTATCAGGGTGAATCCGCCAAGCGGCAGGCCTGTCTCCAGCTCATTGAGGACGCTATCGACGGTGGACACAGGATGCTCCTCTTCTCGCAGTTTACCTCTATGCTTGCCCTCCTTGAAGAGGACCTCAAGGCCCACGATATCCCCTATTACAAGATTATTGGCGCAACCCCCAAGGAGCAGCGTATCTCCCTTGTTCACAAGTTCAATGAAGGCACCGTGCCGGTGTTCCTCATTTCCCTCAAAGCCGGCGGTACCGGTCTCAACCTCACCGGGGCAGACTTTGTCATCCATTACGATCCCTGGTGGAACCTTGCTGCCCAGAATCAGGCCACAGACCGTGCCCACCGCATCGGGCAGACCAAGCAGGTCACTGTCTTCCGCCTGATCGCAAAGGGAACGATTGAAGAAAAGATCGTAGAACTTCAGGATGCCAAGAAAGACCTCGCAGATGCCATCCTCGAAGGCCGCAGTGAAAGCCTGCTCAGCCTCAGCAACGAAGAGCTCCTCGCCCTTCTCAGTTAACCCTTCTGCGTCCGGACATATGTCCGGGCGCAGCTTAATTGACTTAATCGTTTAAGCCTAAACAACAAAAAGAACGAGGCTCTTTCGAGTCTCTTGTATGGGAATCCGGCAGCGACTTATCCTCCCTGGCCGTCTCCAGCCAAGTACTTTCAGCACTGAAGGGCTTAACTTCTGTGTTCGGAATGGGAACAGGTGGGACCCCTTCGTTATGACCACCGGAAATCGTATCTTTCCAGTCGCAATCCT
>JAFUZB010000062.1 GCA_017476845.1 Clostridia bacterium | reverse complement strand
TCTGCGCTTACATGATCTTGTCTGTTTCCTCCAGAAGGGTGGGAATGAAGCGCAGTGCAATGGACATCATCATGGCAAGCTCGTGCGCAGGAAAGTGAATGACACGAAGCGTAGAAAGAAGCAGTTCCAATCCATCCGAGAGTGCAATTGGACTGGTGGTGAGTGTCAGAAGCGAGGTGGATACCACAAGAAACACCAGGCGGAGGCTGTAATGGATGGACTGCCTAAGGCCCTCCTGACTGATCGAAACAAAGCCGACATGGAACAGCTCAGTTCCGGGGGTAAAGAAGAGATTCAGAAGAAAGGTGAGAATCAGGATAAACCGGAGTGGTTTCAGCCCCTTCATCAGCATCTTGAAGGGCACATGGGAGAACTTGGCGGTGAAAAAGACGAAGAGAAGGATCAGCGCATAGCCTACCAAAGTCTGCGTCATAAACACCGCAACGATCATCAGTAGTGTCAGGATAATTTTGATGCGCGGGTCCAGTCTGTGGATCGGGGAATCAACCGGATAATACTGTCCGAGGGTGATATTGTTCAGCATTTTCCACCCTCCTTCCACAATTTGAGAATGGCATCATGAACTTCCTGGGTGGTGTAGAGATCCTCCGGGATAGGCAATCCCTTTTCACGCAGACGGGTGCACAGTCTTGCGGCTGCAGGCACGCCCAGGCCGGCTTGATCCATCAGGGTGCGGTCCATGAACACCTCTCGACAGGTGCCGGTTTTGGCCACTTTGCCATCCATCATCACAACCATGCGCGAGGCAAGACTTGCGACATCATCCATAGAATGGCTGACCATGATAATGGTGGCGTGGCCCTCACGGTGGAGATCGCGAATCATGCCGAGAATCCGATCCCGTCCTCTGGGATCCAGACCGGCAGTGGGCTCGTCAAGGACCAGGACAGATGGCTCCATGGCCAGTACACCCGCAATAGCGACACGTCGCATCTGTCCGCCGGAAAGATCGAAAGGGGAGACATGGGCATACTTTTCGAAACTGAGATGCACATGATCCATGGCGCGGCGTACGCGCTCCTCGATCTCCTTCTCGGAAAGTCCCATGTTCTTGGGACCGAAAGCGATGTCCTTTGCTACGGTTTCCTCAAAGAGCTGGTATTCGGGATACTGGAAGACCAATCCCACCTTTTGGCGGATTCTCCGTTTGTCCACATGATCACCGTTGATATCTTCCCCGTCGATGAGGACCTGACCTTCGGAAGGGGCTAGAAGACCGTTGAGGTGCTGCACAAGGGTGGACTTTCCGCATCCGGTATGACCGCACAGGGCGACATATTCGCCGTCCTCAATGGTGAGATTGATGTCATCCAATGCCTTATGGGCAAAGGCACTGCCTTCGCTGTAGACATAGGAGACATGCCTGAGTTCTATCGACATAAAAGCTTGCACACCTCCTCGGTCATTTCATCCACCGTCAGGATCCCAGAGGGAAGCGGGAAACCATCCTTGCGCAGGCTGTCGGCCAGAGAGGCCATATGCGGTACATCAAGGTGGAGTTCACGCATGCGGTCTACCTGAGAGAAGACCTCTCGCGGTGTGCCGCTCAGTGCGATTTCCCCATCGGAAACGACAAGAATACGGTCGGCCTGCGCAGCCTCCTCCATATAATGCGTAATCCAGATCACCGTCATGCCTTTTTCGCGGTTCAGGCGGTGCATGACCTCAAGCACTTCTTCCCTGCCGCTGGGGTCCAGCATGGCGGTGGATTCATCGGCAATCATGATTTCCGGCTGCATGGCAAGAACGCCGGCGATAGCTACACGCTGCTTCTGACCACCGGAGAGCATATGCGGTTCGGATTGTGCACGCTCAGTCATGCGCACGACCTTCAGTGCGTTGTCGATACGCTCTACCATTTCATCGTGGGGGACCCCCATGTTTTCCAAACCAAAAGCAACATCTTCACGAACCACGGTTGCGACAATCTGGTTGTCGGGATTCTGAAAGATCATGCCGGCTTTCTGGCGGATATTCCAGGTATCATCATCATTCTGCGTGTCCATACCACAGATGAGAATGTTTCCTCCCGTAGGCAGGTAGAGTCCGTTTAGCAGTTTGGCCAGTGTGGATTTGCCCGAGCCGTTATGGCCGAGTATGGCTAGAAATTCACCGGGCTTTACAGTGAGGGACATGTCTTTGAGCACCGGCTGTGTACCCTCTTCATAGGTGTAGCTCACATGGCTCACCTGAACACATGGATTGTCTGTCATGAATGACACAACTCCTTTGGCTGCCTGCCCTTGAGCAGACCTTGGGATTGTAGCACACGGGAATAAAGGCATCAAGCAGGATTCCGGGAAAGAAACGCGCTCGAAAATACATGAAAAAAGCGCAGAGATGAAGGCAGGGACTTGTCAACAGGCATGCAATTGCTATAATCCTGCAAAGGAGCACTGCTGTATCTATCTCATCGTCGCCGTGCCTCGCACATTACAGGTAACAGAAGAAAGGGTTTTCCATGCGCAAAGTTGTTGTTGTCGACGGACAGGGAGGAAGGCTCGGGCAGAAGATTGTCTCCTCTCTTCTCACCGAGTTTCCGGACATGAATCTTACAGCGATCGGGACAAACTCCATGGCCACAGAGCGTATGCTGAAGGCAGGAGCAAAGCAGGCCGCAACGGGGGAAAATGCGCTTCTTGTGGCGTGTAGGAGTGCAGACATCATTATTGGGCCCGTGGGGATCGCCATCGCGGATTCTCTTCTGGGGGAAATCACACCGAAGATGGCCTGCGCAGTGGGCGCAAGCGATGCCATGCGCATCTTGATCCCCATGAATCTTTGCGGAACCTATGTTCCCGGTGTGACCTCTTCCTCGCAGGCGATTGTCTCCGATGCGATCGCAAAAATCCGGGAAATCTTGGAGGGTGACCATGCGTAATCGTACACAAATTCGGCGCATGACTTTTTCTGCTCTGTTTCTTGCCATAGCTATGGTGTTGCCGTTCATCACCGGACAGATTCCGCAGATTGGCGCTATGCTCTCGCCCATGCATATTCCTGTGCTGCTGTGCGGGTTCGTATGCGGTCCGCTGTGGGGCCTTGCAGTGGGGTTCATCGCTCCGCTGCTTCGCTCGGTTCTCTTTGGTATGCCGGGGCTGTATCCTACAGCGATATGCATGGCCTTCGAACTGGCTACCTATGGCTGCGCAGCAGGTCTTCTGTATCGTGTGCTCCCGAAGGGAAATGTCTTTGTATACATGGCATTGGTTCTCTCCATGCTCATCGGAAGAGTGGTATGGGGTGTGGCTGAATACATTGTATTGGGCCTTGGCGGACAGACTTTTACCTTCAGATTGTTCTTGGAGGGGGCATTTATCAACGCTGTGCCGGGCATCATTTTCCACATCGTGCTGATTCCCCCGATTATTCTGGTTCTTCAGAAAGCAGGGCTGATGGAGAATGGTTGAGGATCTCAAAAGCATCCTTGGACTGCATGCATTGCGCTATCCGCTCATGCAGCCCGTGGATGCAGTCAAGCTGCTTTATCAGCGCAACTTTGGCGGCGGTCATCTGGTGAATGATCCCGGGAGCTCCCTGGAGAGGATCGTGCGTGAGTTGGAGACCATGGAGGATACAGGGGAAGAGGCGGTCATACCGCTTGGAAACGGGATGGTACGTGTGCCTCTGGGCTGCATCAGGGCAGGAAAACTCACTGCAGAAAACCTGAACGCTCTTTTTGTGCGTTCTTCTGAGATCTATAGAGGAGACAATGCATCTTTTCTGCACGAATTGGGCACATTGGCGGAAGAAACGAAGAAGGGCAGGATGCCATTTGACGTGCAGGCGCTCCAAACCTATCTGGATGCATATGCTGCAAACCATTATCCGATGGTTTCGCACAGTTCAAGCTATCGCGCCGCCTACCATCCGGCCTACCGTGTCATCCTGGAAAAGCTGTTTCCTGAGGGGATGGATGCGTAAAGGAAAAATCCACGACATTGCGCGTGGATTTCTTTATCACCTGGGGTATCTCACGGTGATCACGTGAAGCTGCGGCTGGCAGAAGAGACGGAGCGGAACCTTCTCTGTGCCGATTCCATTGGAAATGATATTGGTGGCACGCCCTTCTACAAGGGTGCCATGCGTGTAGGCCTCAGGAACGTCACTGGTAAGCCCAAGAAGGCTGCGCAGCGGTGCAATCTGTCCGCCGAGGGTATGGCCGAAGAGACCAAGATCATACCAGTTGCGGGTATTGGCGCCGCCCTGTGCTGATTGGATGGAAGACAGGACGCTGGGATTATGACTCATGAAGATGACGAAGTTTTCCCGTTGGCATTTGAGGGCGACTTCCTCAAGCGTGCTCTGTCCGTTCAGATAATCATCTACCCCTGCGACCTGTACGACGGTCGAATCGGCCAGACGAATGCTGACGACATCATTGATAAGCGGTGTGACACCCTTGGCTACCATGGCCGCCCGCAGGCGTGACAGCGCTTCGGTCGGATCCTTTTCATCCGTGCTGTCTTCCGGATACCTGTCCTTTTCACCGAGAACGGCGTAGATCCCATAATTAGCATGGATCGACGGAAGAGCACGGAAGAAGGCCTCACAGCTTTCCGGATCCTGAGCATAGTCTCCTCCGAGCAATACAAGATCCGGATTCAAAGAGTTGATTTTCTTGACCAGGGAAGGAATGCGGGACTGGGTATAGAACGGCCAGGAAGCAGTATGGATATCCGACAGATACACGATACGCAAAGGCCGCATGCCCTCTGGAATGCCAGTATTTTCCAGGGCCAGGGTATCGACGGAAAGCGTGTACGGCTCAATGAAGGGCCAGGACAGGACAAAGAGAATGCAGATGATGATACCGATACGCAGTCCGATTTTCAGTTTCTTATGTTTGGCATGTTTTCCCAGACGACGGGAACGCATGAATCTCACCTCGCAAGTTTAGAAAATAGGAAGGATCATATGACTTACCGTGAAATCGGGAAAACAACCATGCTCGCACCGCTTCCCTGCGCACTGGTGAGTGTCACTGACGGGGACAGAACTAATGCCCTCACTGTCGCATGGACGGGAATTGTGAATACCAAGCCGCCTATGCTCACTGTCTCCGTGAAGCCGGAACGTTTTTCCCACGACATGCTTGTGCGCGCCGGTTCCTTCTGTATTCATCCCGCAGACACAGCCCATATCCGGGAGGTGGATTACTGCGGCGTTACAAGCGGAAGTGAACACGATAAGCTCAGCGTGACGGGGCTTACAACCATGGTGACGGGGAAAGATACGCCCCTGGGTATTGATGGATTTCCCGTATGCATTCCTTGCACGGTTCAGTCGGTGACAAAGCTTGGAAGTCATGACCTGTTCCTGGCAAGTATAGAGAAAATCCTGGTGCGCGAAGATCTCATAGACGCTCAAGGGGCGATTCATCTGGAGAAGGCAGGTCTTGTCGCGTACAGTCATGGACTGTATCAGGAGCTTGGAAGTGTCCTGGGGTTCTTTGGGTTTTCCGTGGCCAGGGAGGATGTGCTGAAAAGAAGGATGCAGTCCTACACATCCGGACGCAAGGGCGGGGCACCGGGCAGATAATCTTCTCTGGTTCGGGCATACAATACAACGTCACGATAGCTGCCTTTGTTCCATACACGGCCGCGAAGCACACCTTCGCGATGCATCCCGCACTTCTCCATCACGCGCCCTGATGCAGGATTGTCCGCATCATGAAAGGCTTCTATACGATGGATACGGAGCGTTTCAAAAGCATAACGCATCACCTCGCCGAGTGCCTCTGACATGTATCCCCGGTTCCACTCCTCGCGGGCAAGACTGTAGCCGACCTCCACAAGAAGATTATCCGCATCATAGCTCATAAAGCCAATGGTGCCGATCACGCGCTCATCCGATTTCCTTTCGATCACGAAGGAGGAGGGAAGACCGTCCCGGTACTGGCTCTTCAGGTAGCGGATGTAGGCACGGGTATCGGAAAGATGTCTGTGCGTGTCCCACAGCACATACTTGGAGACCTCCGGATCGCTTGCGTAGGCATAGATGTCAGCTGCATCGCGAAGACGTGCCCGCCTAAGCCTAAGACGCTCTGTCTCAAGCACTGGCGGCGAGGCGAACCAGTCCGAGACCGTATGGGTCTGTGCCACCGTACTCTCTTGGCCAAGCCAGGAAGAGAAGGAAGAAAGAAATGACATGTCAAAGCTCCCGAACGCAGGCAGAAGTATGGAAGAAACAAACGGAAAGGGAAGAAAGAGAAGAGCTTATGCGTTCTTTTGTTGTGCATACGCCATGAGAATCCCAAGACAGGTTTTGCCGTCATGGAGGTCTCCCGACATCACGCGCGCATAAGCCTCAGGGAGTGGCATGCGTATCACGTCCACAAATTCATCCTCGTCGGGATGACGGGAGCCTGCATGCAGACCGCGGGCAAGGTAGATATGGATATGCTCATTGCAAAAGCCGGGTGTGGTATCCAGTACAGTGAGCTTTTCCCAGTGGTCTGCGGTCATACCGGTCTCCTCGGAGAGTTCCCGCTTTGCGCAGACAAGCGGATCCTCATCGGGGGCGTCCAGCTTTCCGGCGGGAATCTCCACTGTGATTCGCCCAATGGCGATGCGCTGCTGGCGCACAAGGATCAGATTGTTGTCCTCATCCAAGGCGACGACTGCGGAAGCACCAATGTGGCATGCCACCTCACGCACACACTGTGTACCGTCAGGGAGCGTGACATCCCAGTGCTCCAGACGGATGATGAGACCCGGATAGACGACCTTTTTGTCAAGTATGGTTTCACTCAGTTGCGCATCATTTGCGTACGTTGACATGGGAAGTACACTCCTTTTTACTGAAATCGATTCTTCTTTCGACATCAGGTGCGGTATTCCTTCCTGTGCAAGTGTGTGCGTTGACAACCAAATTGACACCCGCATATTGCGGGGATACAATATTCATGTATACCTACCATTGATAGGGAGGAAGATAACCATGCGTCATTTGAGCAGGAATTTCGGACTGTTTCTGGTCATTTTGTCACTTGTGCTCTGCTTTTCCTGTGCGGCCTTGGCACAGGAGGATTGGGAGAGCCTGAGTGTGACGCTGACCTATGCAGACGAAAGCGGAGAATCGTATGCTGTTATGGCCTATCCTCTGTCCTGGAAGGGCGAGGAGCATGCCTTCTGGGCACAGGTGCCGGAAGGGGTCGAAGGCTTTACCCTTGCGGTAAGTCATCCGCTCTATCCCGGCTATACCTTTGATGCAGCCGGAGCATTCGTTACCGTCAATGCACTGAGGGATACTGCGGATACAGTGCCCTATCTCATCACCGCATTTAATGAAGAAGGAAATGCGGCGGAAAGTTATACGCTGTATGTATCCGTCTATGATCTCCCCCAGGAGCCTGAGGTGCTTCCTGCCACAGTGAGCACTGCGGTGATTTACCGTACGGAGGAAGGCGACGTTCTCTTCCAGCAGGAGGTGGAGATCACCTCCGATCAGCCGCAGACATTTGCGCGTCTGCCCTTTGACGGCTATGAGCCGGTGGATGGAACGCCGGAGAGCATAACGGTTGCAGTGGACGCTGCCGGAAATCTTTCTTCCAGTCCGGTGTTTGTGTATCGCAGGGTGCATGTGCCGGTAAGTCAGGACGTCACCGTGCTCTGGCAGGCTGCGGACGGTACCGTGCTGCTCAGCCAGACCATCACAATTACGGAAGGGGAGCCGCAGACCTTCTACCGGAATACATTTGAAGACTATGAACCGGATGCGGAAACGCCGGAGTCGATCACGGTCTCTGTAGGCGCGGACGGTTCGGTTACGCCAGCACAGCCGGTATTTCGCTTTCATGCGGTGCATCTGCCGTCCTCTCGTGAAGTGACGGCGGTGTATCAAACGACAGATGGGACGGTGCTGCACACCGAAACCATCACCGTCACGGAAGGCACGCCGCAGACTTTCCTACGCCTGGCGATTGAAGGCTACGAGCCCGAAGGAGAAACGCCGGAGGCGATCACCGTCAATGTTCTTGCGGACGGAAGTGTCTCGCCTGAAAATACCGTCTTTGTCTATCATCCCGTGGTAACCCTGGTTTCCAGGAATGTTACGGTTCGGTGGACAACTGTGGACGGGACGATCCTCAAAGAAGAGACAGTGAATATCACCGAGGGGACACCGCAAACCTTTGTGCGCGAGAATTTTGAGGGATATGTTCCCGCGGAGGGCACTCCCGAAAACATGACCGTAGCTGTCAACAGTGACGGCACGGTCACGCCGGACGCACCGATCTTTACCTATCAGCCGGTCTATGCCCCCGTAACGAAGGATGTGACGGTTTACTGGCTCAGCGGCAACACGATTCTCTCCGAGCAGGTGCTGAACCTGGTGGAGGGACAGCCGCAGTCTGTGCTTCCCAAGACGTTTGACGGATATGAACTGGATGCTTCTGCACCGAGTGAACTTGTGATTTCCGTAGATGGAAACGGTGCGGTCACACCGGAGGATTTGATCTTTACCTATCATGAGGTGGTCAAGGCGCCCACGGAAGGGGCGGTGCATGTGGCATGGATGGCGGAAGATACTGTGCTGCACGAAGAGGATATCGTGCTTGCGGTGGGGACCGCGCAGGAATTCAGGGCATTGGACATTGAGGGATATGAACTCGACAGCGAAAGCACACCGGTCATTACCGTAAGCGTAGGGGCTGATGGACAGGTCAGTCCTGCTTCTCCTGTTTTCCGTTATCACGCCGTGCACATTCCGGTAACGGGTGAGATAATGGTGTCCTATATTGCCGACGGAGATCAGATTCTCTATCAGCAGTCCCATACGCTCACCGAGGGGATCGAACAGACCTTCGAGCTGCTGAATTTTGACGGATATCTTCCAGATGAGGGAGTACCTCAGGCAGTCACAGCGAGAGTAAACGCTGACGGTAGCGTGGAACCGGGGTCCATTGTTTTTAACTATCATACTCTGGTTCCTGCAACCCCTGTTCCGCCTGTGACCATTCCGGTGCATTACGTCGACAAGGGCGGGCATGCGCTTGCACCTGATCAGTATGTCATCATGGAAGCCGGCACAGAGGCCGTGCTGGCACCGGATCTCTCGCAGGTGCCGGAAGATTACGATCCTGCCTCGGCCGCCTCAGTCGCTGTCCAGGTCAGCATTGACGGCATCCCGAGTCCGGATGAGATTGTGTTCTCCTTTGGACACCGTGAAACGCAGGAAACTCCGATCCCGGCAGGCAATGTGATCAACCGCTGGGCGGAGACCAATGCAAAAGGAATCAATATTCGTACAGAACCCGCCAAGAAGGGGAATGCGGGGACGATTTCAAAGACTGGAACCAAAGTCTATGCTATTGAGTCTGTGATCAATTCCAGCGGACAAAGCTGGACAAGAATCCTGTATAACGGAACGGAAGGCTATATTTCCAGCGAATTCCTCAATGTGCTTTCACAGGCCGCGAGCGAGGACTATCAGGACACGCTGGAAACGCCGGTACCGTATATGGCATCCATTGTGACAGCTCCGCCTGCGGAAATAACCGAAGAACCGGTGGCAGAGCCGACCGCGACTGCCTTGCCTACCGAGATTCCGGAAACCCAGGCACCTGTCACAGAGGCACCGATTACTGAAGCACCTGCTACAGAGGTGCCTGCGACTGAAATTCCTGCGACAGAGGTGCCTGTCACCGAAGCGCCTGCGACAGCTACGCCTGTACCTGAGCAGTACACCGGCTATGCGCTTATCGGCGAAGTCGTTGCCCTGCGTGCGGAAGTCAGCAGAGAAGACAGTGCCATTATGACAACGCTGCCCGCATCCACGCTGGTGCGTGTCAACGGACAGGTATACAATGCCGGTGAAGCCTGGTCCCAGGTCCGTACACTCGATGATCTGATCGGCTATGTCCCTGACAGTACACTTCGCAGAATCAATGAACAGGAAGCGGACTATTACATCCGTCAGTACCAGGAAGCGCATCCGACCCCGAGTCCTGCAGCTACGGAAACCGTGGCTCCGGTCCAGATCACTGGATATGCCTATACCATCGGCGACAGTGTGCCCTTCCGCAATACCTATTCTGACAAGAGCGTCATCCTCGCAGAGCTTGCTCAGAAGACCGCAGTCTATGTGGGCGGACAGGTGTATGATACGGAGGATGGATGGCCGTGGCATATTGTCCTGCACGAAGGGACTTGGGGCTATATCCGCTCCGACATGCTCCGCATGATGACTACGCAGGAACTGAATGCATACCTCGGCGCTGCTGCTACGGCTCAGCCGACACAGCAAGTGACGGCCAAGCCCTACGATCCGGACAGCCTCTCCAGCTATGGATATATCTATGCCTCCAATAATGGCGCCGTCAATATGCGCAAGACGCCAAGCACGAAGGCAGAAGTGCTCAAACGGTTGCGAAACTATGCCTTCTGCCTGGTCCTGGGCAAGGAGACGATTGATCAGACCGAATGGTATAGGGTTCAGTATGACGGTGTCATCGGTTATGTTTCCGGAAGCTTTTTCCGGCAGATGTCCCTGGCTGAGCTGGAGGAGTTCCTGGATTCCAAAGAATACCAGCAGGGGATTGTGAATAATACCAGCGCTGGAGCGACAGCTGCTCCCGTGGTTTCCCAGGAAGACAGTAATGTGCAGACTTGGACAGACCCCACCAGTGGACTGAACGTGACCTATCAGACGTGGGCACCGTTTGCGACTACGGCTCCGCTGCCCACTATGACCGCTACCCCGGTATCCACTGTTTCGCCCGAAGCTTCACCTTCGGTTTCACCGATCATGCTGGAGATTCAGACGCCTGAGGTATCGCCCTCGGTGTCTCCGCTGGCTTTGCCGACGGTGGAAATCGAACCGATTGAGGAAAAGACGGAGGGTGGATTCCCCTTTGTGCCGGTGATCCTGCTGGTAGTCATTGGTGGCGGAATCGCTTATGTGTTCGTCATGCGCCGGAAGAACCAGAAGCTTGCTGCAGAGCGTGCAAGGCAGAGGAAGGCACAAATGGCGCGTCAGCAGTCTGCAAATGCGCCCACTGCACATCCGCGCGCGGCATCGTATCCCAATGGGTCTCAGCAAGCTGCAGGTGCACAGAAGAAGAGCGCACAAACGCAGGAGCCTGCGACCGCTGCTCAGAAGCCAAAAATCGAGCAGTATAAACCGGTGTTCCCGCAGAATGCACCGAATGCTCCTGCATCCGGTCAGACAGGTTCAGGAAGTCCCTATGCCAGGCAGGAAACACCTGTTCAGGCGAAGACGCCTGTGACGGAAACGAAGCCTGCTGAAAGGGTCGCTGTAAATGATGCCGCTCATGCACCTGCTCTAGCGGCCGAAAAGCCAGTTGTGCAAGCACAGATAGCAAAGGCTGTGGAAGAAATGCCCAAGGCGGCAAGCGATCAGGCTGGAGAAAACACCAACGCTTCTCCCACGCAGGAACCCTCTTCCAATGAGCGCGCAACAGGGCGCAGGGCCCGGAGGCGTGCCATGGAGCAGAGTCAGAGTGAATCGTCTGCTGACCAAAGTGAAACCTGAAAACCCAAAAAGGATGAAAGCGGTGAGAAATCCGCTTTCATCCTTTTTACGGAGTAGACTCGGCTGAATGTTGAAATCCGATGAATACAGTCCATTAATATGAATGAATGATCACGATGGACTTGCGGCACGATTTCGTCATGATGGATTTCATTTCTCTATGCGTGCAAGAAATGCGCTGACATACTGTCTGTACAGTTCGGGTGCATACAGAACCGAAGCAGCATGGGTTGCTTCGGGGATCATATGGATTTCACTGTATCCCTTAGTGGCTTTTTGCATGCGTTCTGAATGCATGGGAAGAATGAAATCGTCCTTTTCTCCATGAATAAAGCAGATGGGAATCTCGTTGTCTTTCAGACTGTCTATGGGACGCATTTCATGGAAAAAGTACCCGTAACGGATTTTTGCGCACAGCGATGCCACATGAATGAGGCACTGGGGAAGGTGCATTCCCTTCAGTCCGGCTTTCATCACGGAGGTGATTTCGCTGAATCCGCAGTCAGCGACAACAAAGTCAATATGCGGATGATACTTTAGACAGGCGATGGAGCTTGCACTGCCAAGCGACTCGCCGTGAATACCGAAAAAGACGTTGTCGCCATAGCGCCTTC
>JAFUZB010000061.1 GCA_017476845.1 Clostridia bacterium | reverse complement strand
CGGCGAACGTGCTCTCCGATCCCGTGGCGGCACAGAGCGTACGGGGGATCAAGAAGACCCTCGACGAAGGGGAAAGCTTTGCCGATGCCATTGAGTCTACGGGCATTTTCAGCGAGCTCCATGAGCGCATGATCCGCATGGGCTGTGCTACAGGACGGGAGGATCAGGTGCTCGGCAATCTTGCTCAGCTCTATGAGGAGCAGGTGGAGAATGATATCAGCCGTCTCGTATCCATCATCGAGCCCTCGCTGGTTGCGCTCCTTGCCCTGGTCATCGGTGCGGTGCTGCTCTCCGTGATGCTTCCCATGGCAGGCATTCTTTCCAGCCTGTAACGGATGGCACAGGAAGGAGTACGTCAATGAGCATAAGGGATATCCTCAAGCTCGCCGTAATTGTCGTCGTGCTCGGCCTTTGCGTCGGTCTGTTCGGGCGGATCGAGCGGACGCAGGTGAGCGAGGAAACACAGTTGATTCGCAAGGCCGTCAAGGATGCGGTGCTGACATGCTATGCTGTCGAAGGCGCCTATCCGGATGACCTAGAATACTTACGAGAGCATTATCATCTCGCCTATGACGAGGACAGATACTTTATTACCTACGAGTCTTTCGCTTCAAACCGTCTCCCTGACATCTGGGTGACCGAGAAAGGAGCAAAAGCAGAATGAGAAAGCGGGTTAACCATGCCATCTCCGGCGTGTTTGTCTTCCTGCTGTTGGGCATTTTTGCGGTATTCGGCACGGTGATGGTCGTGATGGGAGCGAAGGTATATCGCAGCATGACAGACCTTAGCGGTGTGCATAATGTAAGCCGCATCACCTCGGCCTATCTGCGCAGTATGGTGCGCGGGGATGACGAGGCAAGTGTCCTCACAGTGGAAGCACAAGGGGACGGAAATGACATGATCGTATTGCGCAATGTATACGATGACGAAGCGTATATCACGCGCATCTATGTTTCAGACGGCATGCTGCGTGAATGGTTTGCCGAGGAAGCCGCAGACTTTGAACCGGAAAACGGGGAAGAAATCTGCGCTGCAGAGGCGATGGAAGCAGAACTGGAACATCACCTGCTCAGGCTTCGCGTCCTTTCCCAGGGCACGTGGCAGGAAGTGGATATTGCCGTGAGAAGCGGGGAGGTGGCTGAGTAATGCATAATCGCAGCAACGCACTCCTGGTGGAGCTTCTCATTGTTATCATGTTTTTCATGCTTTCCTCCACCATCCTTCTGGAGGTGTTCGGGAAGGCGCACGGTATGTCCGAAAAGGCGGAGGCCATGGCGGATGCCGTGGTGGAAGCACAGAATACGGCTGATCTGCTGTATTTGAGCGATGCGCCCGAGGAGACCCTGCTGGAGGCGGGTTTTGCCAAGGAAGAGGACAGTTGGACGCGCAGTGTCGGCACCTATCTCCTGGAGGTTACCCTCCACAGTGAGGAGAGCGAAACGGGAACCATTTACTACAGTCAGGTTGCCGCTATCCTCGGCGACGAAACGCTTGTGACACTTCCCGTGGCACGCTATGAGGAGGGGATGGGCACATGAGGAAAAAGAGCAATATTAGCCTTGGCCCTGGCGCATCTTCTCTGATCCTGATCTTTGTGGTCCTTTCCCTGATGACCCTCGGTATGCTTTCTCTGATGACTGGAAAGAACGATCTCACACTCTCCGGAAGATCTGCGGATGTCGTGGAAGCCGTCTATGCACTGAATGTGCAGGCGGAGGAGACGCGCAGCAGGATCGACCGTGTGCTGGTGGAGAGCGCGAAGGATGCGACCGATCAGGAAGCCTATCTGGAAGCCGTCGCCTTGGGGCTTGAGGACCTGGGTGAGGAGATCTACCTAGAAGATGACCTGGTTTGCTTTACGGTCTCCGACGGGTACCGTGAGATCGACTGCGCACTGAAGGTCGCCTCTCTTGGAGATTCCCGGAGAGCAAGCTGGGAAAGATATAATCTGTATGCGGTTACGGAGGATGTATGGAACTGATTGAAATGCTCAGGAAAGCTGTCCAGATGGGCGGCTCCGATATCTTCATTATTCCCGGTGCGGGCGTGACGGTGAAGGTCAATGCGGACATGGTGGATATTTCGGAGGGAAAGCTGTTTCCCAACGACACCGAAGCACTGGTGAAGAGCATGTATGAAATGGCACACCGCGACTTCAACCATCTCAGGGAAGAGGGCGATGATGACTTTTCCTTTGCCATTGCAGATGTCAGCCGTTTCCGCGTCAACACCTATCTTCAGCGCGGCACGGTCGCTGCGATCTGCCGAATTGTCAACTTTGCACTGCCGGATCCCGCAAGCATGCATATCCCGCAGATCGTGCTGGACCTTGCCAAACTAAGAAGCGGTATGGTGCTAGTGACAGGCCCGGCCGGCAGCGGCAAATCGACTTCGCTGGCCTGCATTATCGATCAGATCAACGAGAGCCGCAATTCGCACATTGTCACGATCGAGGATCCGATTGAATACCTGCACCGGCATAAGAAATCGTTGGTATCCCAGCGTGAAGTGCCCAACGACGCGGCAACCTTTTCCCGCGCTCTGCGGGCGGCCCTGCGTGAAGCCCCAGATGTCATACTTCTTGGCGAAATGCGCGACCTGGAAACTATCCGCACCGCGATCACCGCAGCGGAAACGGGGCATTTGCTCCTCTCTACGCTGCACACTATCGGTGCCGCCAAGACGGTGGACCGCATTATCGATACCTTCTCAGCCGAGCAGCAGACACAGATCCGTGTCCAGCTCTCCATGGTGCTCAAGGCGGTTGTTTCGCAGCGCCTCGTTCCCACGGTAGACGGTGGACGCATTGCGGTGTTTGAAGTCATGACGGTCAATCCGGCCATTCAGAACATGATCCGTGACGGCAGAACCCATCAGATTGACAACGTCATCTATGGCGGATCGGACAAGACTATGCTGTCGATGGATGCCGAGCTTGTCAGACTGTTCCGCGAGGGAAAGATCACACGCGAGACCGTGCT
>JAFUZB010000060.1 GCA_017476845.1 Clostridia bacterium | reverse complement strand
TTGTTGGCCGGTGTGTCGCCCGCGCCGAAACAGGGACCGCAGAAGGCGGTGCGCACAATGGCACCGGCTTCCATGAGATCGGCGACATAGCCCTGACGGGTCAGGTTCATGAAGACGGGCTGGGAGGAGGGATAGACGGCAAGGGAGAAGACATCGTTTCCGCAGCTGCGGCCGTGCAGGAGCTTGGCTGCTTCCACGACATTGGTATAGTTGCCGCCCGCGCAGCCCGCGATAATGCCCTGCTGCACGTGGATCTTTCCATCCTGAATCTTATCTAAGAGCGTATAGGGCGCGCGTCCGCCGGAGACCTTCGCGGCTTCCTTCTCCACACTGGCAAAGATATCCCCGGCATTGCTGACAAGCTCGTCAATCTCATAGGTGTTGGAGGGATGGAAGGGAAGAGCGATCATGGGACGGATGGTGGACAGATCAATGGAGACCGCACCGTCATAGTAGGCGACTGGCGCGGGGGAGAGGGGCGCGTAATCCTCCTCGCGGCCATGGGCCTTGAGGAACGCACGGGTCTCCTCGTCGGTGCGCCAGACAGAGGAAAGGCAGGTGGTCTCGGTGGTCATGACATCGACACCGTTGCGGTAGTCGGTGGACATGCTGCTCACGCCGGGGCCGACAAACTCCATGACCTTGTTTTTGACATAGCCGTTTTTGAACACCGCACCGATGATGGCCAGGGCGATATCCTGCGGTCCGACATACGGCTGGGGCTTCCCGGTTAGGTAGATCGCGACAACGCCCGGATAGGAGACATCGTAGGTGTCCTCCAGGAGCTGCTTGACCAGCTCGCCGCCGCCCTCACCGATGGCCATAGTGCCCAGGGCACCGTAGCGGGTGTGCGAGTCGGAGCCGAGGATCATCTTGCCGCATCCGGCGTGCATTTCGCGCATGTACTGGTGGATGACCGCGATGTGCGGGGGCACATAGATGCCGCCGTATTTCTTGGCAGCGGACAGGCCGAAGAGATGGTCGTCCTCGTTGATCGTGCCGCCCACCGCGCACAGGGTGTTGTGGCAGTTGGTGAGCACATACGGCATGGGAAAGTGATCCATGCCGGAGGCCTTCGCGGTCTGGACAATGCCGACAAAGGTGATATCGTGGGAGGCCATGGCGTCAAAGCGAAGACGCAGCTTCTCCATGTTGTCTGAGAGATTGTGGGAGGCAAGAATACCGTAGGCGATGGTGCCCTTGCGCGCCTCCTGGAGGGAAAGGCTTTCACCGCGCGCGGCAAGACGGGCAGAGGCTTCCTCCACGGAAAGCAGCTCTTCTCCGTTAAGAAGGACCATACCGCCCTGGGACAGCGTAATCATGCTGCATCGCTCCTTCAAAAAGATGATCTAAAGAATGGACAGGGAGATTATAGGCGATTGGGCGGGGATTGCAAAGAAGGGAAACCGGAGCGGCACTGTTCTTGCTTTGTCTTTGCCGTGCCGCAGGTTGCGGTCCTACCTCCTGCATGCTATACTCGTGCCATTGTTTTCGGAGGTGCCTTATGCTGCTTTGGACAACCCAGCCCCTTTCCCTGCTCACGGATCTGGAACGCGACGGCGTGTATCGCTGCGCGCGGGAAAAGTCCTGGAACCTGACCAAGCAGGGCTCCCTGGAAAAGCCCTATGCCTGGCTGATTGCCCAGATGCGGGAGCGCATCGGCGAGATGCCGGAAGGGGTGACCAATCCGGTGTGGGCGTGGCATACCTGGGAGTATGCGCGCACCTGCCCTGACCCGGAGAGCGCGGCTTTCCTCAAGCGCACCGAGGATAAGGTCCTCCTCACCTTGGATATCCCTGAGGAGCGCGTCTTGCTCTCGGACTTTGAAGCTTGGCAGAGCGTCATGATGGGCACCTATGTCGCCAAAGGGACCACCAAGGAGGCACTGGAGAAAGAGCTTGAAGCCATGGACAAGGTGGAAGACGGGAAGATGGAGGATTTCATCCGCGCAAGCTGGGAGAATGTCTTCCTCATTGATCCCGTGGATCGGTGGGATATGCACCGGGGAAGATATGTTCAGGCCACCTTCTGGGAAGTGAGACGCGAGGATGTCAAGGAGACGCGCGTGCTGAGGGCCGCAAAGGAGATTTGAAAAAGCAAAGGCTGCATGTTTGGTGCAGCCTTTGCTTTTTCCTTTTATGCCACCATGCCCTGGTCCTGTGCCTGGGCGGTATAGAGGGCATAATATGCGCCGTGCTTGGCCATGAGCTCGTCATGCGAGCCCTGCTCGACGATGCCTTTGTCGGAGATGTAGAGAATCCGGTCGCACTGCTTGATGGTAGACAGGCGGTGCGCAATGATAAAGCTTGTTCTGCCCTTGAGGAGCGCAAGCAGGCCTTCCTGCAAAAGGCGCTCCGTCTTGGTGTCGATGGAGGAGGTGGCCTCGTCCAGGATCAGGATCTTGGGATCGCTCAGCAGGGTGCGGGCGAAGGCGATGAGCTGCTTTTCGCCCTGGGAGAGGGTGCTGCCGCGCTCGTTGACCGTGGTCTGATAGCCCTGGGGCATGGCGGAGATGAAATTGTGGGCACGCACCACAGAGGCCGCCTTCACAATGTCATCCTCGGTGGCATCCAGTTTCCCGTAGCGGATATTGTCCTCGATGGTCCCTGAGAAGATGAAGGAATCCTGCAGCATGATGCCCAGCTGGCTGTGCAGGGAGTGGAGGGTGACATCGGTGATGTCCTCCTCGCCGCCGCCCTCGGTGCCCAGCAGAATGCGGCCGGAATTGAGGTTATAGAAGCGGCACAGAAGATTGACGATCGTAGACTTGCCGGCACCGGTGGGGCCGACCAGGGCGATGCTCTCGCCGCTCTTCACATGCAGGTTCAGATCCTCCAGCACGACCTGACCTTCCTCGTAGCCGAAGTGCACATCCTCAAACTTGACCTCGCCGGAGATGGGCGGAAGTGCCTTTGCGCCGGGCTTGTCGTCGACGACCACCGGCTCGTCCATGGTTTCAAAGATACGCTCGAGGTAGGCGAGGTTGTTGACGAAGGAGTTGTAGATATTGGCCAGGTTCGTGATGGGCTGCCAGAAGCGGTTGACATACTGTCCCATGGCGAGAAGCACGCCGAAGGAGACCATGGCTCCGCCCATCCAGTAGACACCGGCGGTGTAGATCAGGGTAAAGACGTTCTGGGTGATGATCGTGGAGGAATACCATACGGCGTTGGAGACATAGAC
>JAFUZB010000059.1 GCA_017476845.1 Clostridia bacterium | reverse complement strand
TTCTGCAGCGGCTTTTCCAGGCGCAGAGACAGGAAGGCTGCGAGCAGGATCTTGACCGCATCAAAGGGCAGGAAGGGCAGTACGCACAGCGACAGGGAGGTCATGAGATCGGTTCCCTTGGTGACCATGAACCATGCCGTACCAAAGGCATAGCATACCAGCACGCCCACAACCATAGCCACGCACTGCTTCCAGTAGGCCCGTCCCATCTTGCCAATCATGACCGCTTCAATGAGTACGCAGGGAAGGTATCCGATGATATATCCGCCCGTGACACCGAAAAGCTTGGCCGGACCGCCTGCCAGACCGGAGAACACCGGAAGCCCGATCAGTCCCATCACCATGTAGACGGCCATCGCCAGCACCGCATAGCCCGGGCTGAGCAGCGCGCCGCACAGGAGCACCGGCAGGAGGGAGAGGGTGATCGGTACGGCGCCGATCGGAATCGTGATCTGTGCGCACACAGCCGTCAGCGCGGCAAAGAGTGCACACAGCACAAGATGGTAGGTGGAGATCCGGGGGGTCTGAGCTTTTGTCTGCATGATACATTCTTCCTATCGTCCAAAGAATTTGCGTAAACCTAAGTGTTCTACACGTTGACGAATTGTAGCACATTACAGCGCTGTGTCAAGCAGGAAAGCCCCGTCCGTATAAAGAAATATCCCCCTTACGCCGGATGCCTCATCCGGCAGATCGGAGGAAGGCAATTGAATGCCCGCAAAAACACCCTGTACAACGTCGCCTACCGCGTCTTTTCGATCTTTCTCCCCCTGGTCACCGCTCCCTATATTGCCCGAACCTGCGGCCAGACCGGCGTGGGTACCTACGCCCATGCGTGGAATATTTCCTATATCTTTGTGCTCATCGGTACACTCGGCCTGGAAAACTACGGTGTGCGCGCCATTTCGCGCGTACGAGACAACCCGCGTGAGCTCAATCACACCTTTTCCGCCATTTGGCGGATGCAGCGCATTGTAGCCTTTGCCACCCTCATTGTTTGGTTCGGCTATGTCGCCTTTGTCGCAGGGGAAGAGAAAACCATCGCTCTGTCCCTGTCCATGATGAGCATTTCCTGTCTGGTCAATCTGGACTGGTGCCTGATGGGTCTGGACCAGTTTCGGCCCATCGCCGTGCGCAACACCTGCGTCAAGCTGCTCGCCGCAGCCTGCGTCTTTCTCTTCATTCACGGCCCCGAGGACCTGTGGGTCTACGGCTTTGCCTGGTCGCTTGCCACGCTCCTGGGCTGCCTCTCCTGCATGTTCAGCCTCCGCGGCCGGGTGCACCTTGAGCGCGTCACGCTTAAGGATGCTTTCCAGCACTTCCCGCCCTGCGCGTATCTTTTCGTCTCCGTCATCGCTGTATCGGTCTACCGGACCATGGACAAGGTGATGGTCGGTTCCATCGCCGGGATGGCACAGAACGGTCTGTATGAGAACGCCGAGAAGATCATCTACTGTCTCTCGGGCTTTATCTCCGCCTTCGGGAATGTCATGATGCCCCGTGCCTCCCACCTTCTCTCCACAGGAAAAGAGGACGAGATCCTGCGCACTATGGAGCTCTCCATGCATCTTGTGATGTGCATGGTATGCGCTATGGCCTTCGGCATTCTCGCGGTCGCAGACAGGTTTACCCCACTCTTTTACGGTAACGACTTTCTCCCATCCGCAGACCTCATGATCCCCCTCAGCTTTTCCCTTCTCATGATCGGGTTTGCCAACGTGATTCGCATGCAGTGGATCCTGCCGCATGCAAACGATAGGATCGTCATCCGCTCCGTGCTCTCCGGTGCCTGCGTGAACCTCATCGTCAACTTTGCCCTCATTCCGAGTCTTGGCGCCATGGGCGCAGTGATCGGGACTCTTTTTGCAGAGCTCACGGTGCCGCTCGTCCAGTATCTGCATCTGAAGAAGACCCTGCCCTATTCCAGGTACCTGAAAACCCTGCTTGTCTACTGTCTCATCGGGTTCATCATGTACCTTGCCGTGCACTTCCTCGCCCTGCTCTTCCCCGCAAACACCTGGGGCACCCTCTTTGTCCTGGTTTTGGCCGGGGGTGTAATCTATGGTATACTGTGCCTTACCTACTGGCATGTCGGACATGTGCAGATTCTAGCCCGTCTTTTGCCGGAGAAATTCAGGAAACACTGATTCCGTCACGGAGGTATCCTATGCTTCGTCGCCTACTCCCTGTGCTTTTCGTCCTTCTCCTTGTGTGCGCCGGTGCCCAGGCAGAAAGCGTGATTAAGCTCACACTGTCCACCAAAGCACCTGAACCCACACAGACGCCGCAGCCCACCGAAGCCATCTCCGTACCTTCGCTCCCGCCCTTTGAGGATCTCTTCAGCGGAGAGGATGAGGATGTGCTTCCCGAAAGCACTTCCCAGGACGGAACAAGAAAGCTCGTTCTGACCTTCACTGGCGATGTAACACTGGGCTCCGAGGAAGCCTTCCGCTCCCGCTCCACCTCCTTTGAATCCTTTGATGAGCGCGAGGGCGACGGCTACTTCTTCGCCAACTTCCAGGAGATGTTTGAAAACGATGATCTCACCGTCATTAACCTGGAGGGCGTCATTTCCGATTCACCGGCAGGCGAAGTGAAGAACAAGCAGTTCCGTTTCCGCGGCTCCCCGACCCTTCTGAACATCCTCAAGACCGCTTCCATCGAGGCCGCCAATATTTCCAACAACCACATGCAGGATTACGGCAACGCAGGCTATGTCTCCACAATGGAGGAACTGGAAAAGGCCGGCATCGGATACTTCGGATACCGCGATTCCTATATCTTTGAGAAGGACGGCCTGAAGATCGGCTTCTTCGGTCTTGTCTCCCCGAAGATCACCTCCATTCTTCCCGAGGCTAAGAAGGAAATGGCCCAGATGAAGGCCGACGGCGTCAATGCTATTGTCTTTGTGTTCCATATGGGCACAGAGTACGGAAAGCACCGTGATGCACGCCAGGAGCGGTATGCCAAGGAGGTCATTGATGCGGGTGCTGACCTGGTTATCATGCACCATCCGCACGTGCTTCAGGGCATGGATATCTACAAAAATCGCAGCATCTGCTACTCTCTGGGTAACTTCTGCTTTGGCGGAAACGCCCTGGTGAAGAACAATGGCCGTGACACAGAGAAAACCTCCGAGCCCCTGCGCACAGCTGTCGTGCAGGCTGAACTGACCTTTGATGCGGGCGGTACGTATCTCGGCCAGCAATTGACCATCTATCCTGCCCACATCTCCGGCACCTTCCCGCAGAGCAACTTCCAGCCCATCCGTGTCTACGGCGAGGACGCCGAGGATGTCATGTACGTCATTCAGCGTGATACCAAGTACACCCTGAATCCCTACTCTGACAAAACCGGCAGCGCCGTGCAGGATTATCTGCCCGCAAAGTAAGGCATGTCACGAGGAATATGAAGTGAGCACCCGCCACTACGGCGGGTGCTCTTTGTGTAGTGACAGATTGGTTTCGCCACTACTCCGGTCATGATTATTCGACTGTATCATGTAGACGATACTACATTTATATGTTATGATACGGTATCATACGGATTCGGAAGATTCCCCAAAGGAGATTGTGCTATGCCCAGACCCAAGAAGGACGCGAAGGTACTGAATATCAAGCTGGCCACCCCGGTCTATGATCAGCTGGAAGCCTTCTGCAAGGAAAGCGGAATGTCCAAGACGGTAGCCGCAGAGAAGATCTTCGGCCAGTTTTTCAACGCGTATTTTGAGCGTCCCGAATCAGAGAGGACGATCTTTCAGCCTACAGTGAAAGAGTGAGAGATGGCCTATGGCTTCGATTGAGATCATAACGAATACCTGGCCTGTGCAGGATGTACTCCCCCTCCTTCTCGCTGATAGGAGCTCCAAGAAGAACATTATCTTCGCTACTGACAGCTATGCGGACTACGGCATAGGCTACGGAGCAAAGGATCCGATCACAGAGCGGGTACTCAATGTTACCGGGCACTGCATCATTCAGCCTCGCGTACTGAAAGGTGAGGAAGAGCAGCTACTTCGCACACGGAAAAGGGCCGAGGTCTTTACCCCCGCCTGGGTGTGCTGCCTGATGAACAACCACCTTGATGAAGTATGGTTCGGAAGATCCGATGTGTTTGGAAAGCTGGACGAGCAAGCATGGTCATCCGAAAAGCAGACTATAGAGATGCCTGAGGGCAAGTCATGGCAGAACTACGTTGACTCCCGTCGTTTGGAAATCACCTGCGGGGAAGCCCCTTATCTCACCAGCCGCTACGACATGGCAACAGGTGAGATGATCCCCATCAAGGATCGGATCGGAATCCTGGACCGCAAGATGCGAATTGTGAATGAGAACACAGACAGCGAGGAAGAATGGCTAAAGTGGACTCTCAGAGCGTTCCAGGCAGTATACGGCTATGAATATCAGGGCGATAATCTGCTGCTTGCGCGCATCAATCTTCTGCTGACATATATCGACTACATGCAGGAGAGATGGAATCGTCAGCCGACGCAGAAAGAACTGGAAGAGATCGCCAAAGTGATCAGCTGGAACCTCTGGCAGATGGATGGCCTGAAAGGTTCTATTCCGTTGGGGGCACTATACGAGCAATACAAGCAACTGACCATCTTCGACATTTTCTCCACAAATCAGAGTGCCGAGCAAGAGGAGTCGCAAGAGTATATCCCCTGCTATGTTTATGATTGGCGGGGCAGGAGCAAGATAGCGTTCCATGCCTTTCGGGAAAGGAGACAAGGCAGCATGAAGTTCGATTTTATCATTGGCAATCCGCCATACCAAGAAGAAACGGAGTCAGAGAGCACAAGGAAACCGCCCATTTACAACAGTTTCATGGATGAATCCTATGCCATAGCCAATGTTGTAGAGCTGATTACTCCCGCTCGTTTTCTCTTCAATGCGGGGCAGACCCCTAAGGCATGGAATCAGAAGATGCTTGAAGATCCGCATCTTAAGATCCTGTTTTATGAACAGGACGCATCAAAGATCTTTCCAAACACTGATATCAAGGGTGGCGTAGTAGTTACCAGCCGGAATTCAGAAGAAGAGTGCGGCCCAATTCGTGCCTTTGTTCCATATCCCGAACTGAGAACAATTCTGACGAAAGCTGGGGCACAGAATGTTTCGGACAGCTTAACCGATATAGCCGACAGCTCGAATGTGTATGACTTGAAAAACATATACGCCGATCATCCTGACTACACACAGTATATTGGTGATGG